>CAZDYT010001068.1:0-1500 GCA_964509395.1 uncultured bacterium | reverse complement strand
TGGGAGAGAAGCTGATCGACAGGAAGCTCCCCTTCGTCCGGGAGCTGTGCCTCAAATACGTGGGCATCGACCCGGTCAAGGAGATGATCCCCGTCCGGCCGGTCGTCCACTACATGATGGGCGGCATCCACACCGACATCCACGGGGCGACGCCTCTGGCGGGGCTCTACGCGGCGGGCGAGGCCGCGTGCGTCAGCATCAACGGGGCCAATCGCCTGGGCTCGAACTCGCTCCCCGAGATCGTGGTCTTCGGCGCCCGGGCCGGCCGAGCGGCCGCGGCCCTGGCCGCCGAGCAGCGGGAGCCGAGCCCGTCGATCCCGGCCCAGGCCCACGACGAGCAGACGCGGATCGAGGAGCAGTTCCTGCGCAAGAGCGGGGGCAAGGAGCGGGTCGCGGCGCTGCGCGCCGAGATGTACCAGATCATGGAGCAGAGCGCGGGCATCTACCGGGCCGAGGCGGCGCTCCAGGAGGCGGCGGAGAAGCTGAAGGGGCTGCAGGAGCGATTCCAGGATCTCTCACTGGACGACCGCAGCTACACGTTCAACACGGAGCTGACGGCGGCGCTGGAGCTGTCCTACATGCTGGACGTGGCCCGGGCGATCGTGCACTCTGCCCTCGAGCGCAGGGAATCGCGTGGCTCGCACCAGCGCAGCGACCATCCCCGGCGCGACGACGAGCGGTTCCTGGCGCACTCGCTGGCCTACCGGAGGGCCGACGGGTCCCCCCGGCTCAGGTACCAGCCGGTCACCATCACCCGCTGGCCCCCGGGCCAGCGCGTTTACGGGAGGTAGCGCGCGATGCAGGCCACCGTGGCGCTCACCGTGATGCGCTATCGGCCGGAGCAGGAATCCGAACCGAGCTTCCAGACTTACGAGGTCCCCTTTCGGAAGGACTGGGTAATCCTCGATGCCCTCAACCACATCAAGGACACTCTGGACGGGTCCCTCTCCTTCCGGTGGTCGTGCCGGATGGGCGTCTGCGGCAGCTGCGGCATGAAGGTGAACGGCACGCCGAAGCTCACGTGCGCGGCCTTCCTGGCCGACCACCTGCCCGGTCCCGTCCGCGTGGAGCCGCTGGACTACTTCCCGGTCATCCGCGACCTGGTGGGGGATCTCACCGACTTCATGCGGAAGCTCAAGCGGGTGAAGCCCTGGATCGTCCGCGCGGAGGAGCGGCCACTCGCCGAAGGCGAGTACCGTCAGACGCCCGACGAGCTCGACGCCTACAAGCAGTTCAGCATGTGCATCAACTGCCTGCTCTGCTACTCCGCGTGCCCCATCTACGGGCTGGAGCCGACCTTCGTCGGCCCCGCGGCCATCGCGCTCGCCCAGCGGTACAACCTGGACTCGCGGGACCAGGGCGCCGCCGAACGGCTCAAGATCCTCTCCGGCAAGGACGGGATCTGGGAGTGCACGTTCGTGGGCGAGTGCACGAAGGTGTGCCCCAAGCACGTGGATCCGGCGGGCGCCATCCAGCAGTACAAGCTCGCCAGCGCGGCCC
>CAZDYT010001067.1:0-1507 GCA_964509395.1 uncultured bacterium | reverse complement strand
CCCGACGAGAACCTCCACGCCCTCGAGCATGGGCTGGATCAGACACCCCTCGCCGCGCGGCAGGAGGTCCCGCACGGCGGCCAGCAGCTCCTCGCCGTTGCGCAGACCCAGGCGGACGCCGCCCGCCTCCGTTTTGTGGAGCGGCCCGAGCAGCTTCACCGCGACCGGATACGCGAGGCCGGCGGCAGCCGCGCACGCCGCCGCCTCCGTAGTGACCGTCACCTCTGGCGCTAGCCTGAGCCCGGCGGTCGCGAGGAGCGACCGCACCTCGGCCCACGGCAGCGGCCCTCCCCGTTCGGGCAGGCCGAGTCGCTCCATCGCCGGCCCCGGCGCCGCGACCCGAGCCCCAGTCACCCGCTCGCAGAACCGCCGCTGGGCGAGAGAGGCGCCCAGCGCCGCGGCGCAGCGCCCTACGGAGTCGAAGAGCGGCACTTGGGCCTCGTCGAGGGTCCGGAATCCTTCGCGGACCAGGCTCCCGGCCGCCCAGCAGACGGCCAACGGCTTCTCCACCTCCCGGGCCGCCTTCACCACCTGCTCGGCCCGCGCGCGGCCTCCCTCGGCTGTCGCCATCGTGAGCGGGACCACGACGGCGTCGACGCAGGGGTCCCCGAGCACCGCGCGGAGCACCTCCCCGAAGGTTTCCTCGGGGAGTCCCGCCGTGATATCCAGCGGGTTGGTCACCGTCGCGTAGCCCGGCAGGAGCCCGGCGACCCGCTCGACGGTGCCGGGAGCCAGCATCGGAAACGTGAAGCCGCGGGGCTCGAGCGCGTCGGCGAGCATCACCGCCACCCCGCCTGACGAGGTCACCATGCCCAGGCGCGTCCCCTCGAGCGGCGGTGTGCGAGCAAGGTAGGCGGCGATCTCGACGAGCTGGTCGAGGTCCTCGGCCTCCAGGAGCCCCACCGACCGCGCCCACGCCCGCCAGACATCGCGGGCGCCCACCAGCGCCCCGGTGTGCGACCGCGCGGCGCGGGCGCCGGCCGCGGAGCCGCCAAGCTTCAGCGCGACCACCGGCACCCCACGCGCGGCGGCGTGGCGCACGGCGCGAGCGAACCGGTCCGGCTCACGGACCTGCTCGACGAGGCAGGCGATCGCCTTGGCCCGGCCGTCGTTCCCGATCCACTCCAGGTAGTCCGCGAGCGTGAGGTCGGCCTCGTTCCCGGTCGAGACGAACAGCCCGACGCCGAACGCCCGATCCTGGGCTCGGTTTACCAGGCAGCCGCCGAGGCCACCCGACTGCGAGAGGATGGCGAGGGGTCCCGGCACGAGGGCGTCGATCTCGCCGATGGTCGAGAAGGTGAGGGCGACGCGGTCCCACGCATTCACGAAGCCGACCGTGTTCGGCCCGACGAGCCGGACGCCCGCTCGCTGCGCTGCATCCCGCAGGCGCGCCTGCTCCGCCTCGCCGCTCCCGCCCGCCTCCGCGAAGCCAGCCCCGAGAACGATCGCAAACGGGATGGCCGCCCGGCCGCACTCGCCCACCACGTCGGCCGCCTGGGCCGCCGGG
>CAZDYT010001066.1:0-1507 GCA_964509395.1 uncultured bacterium | reverse complement strand
TAGACGGACAGGCGCGAAGGATTCCCGGGTCGGCCGGGCCCCAGCAGGGCGCGTAGCTTCGACATCGCGCGCTCTTGGACCCGGTAGAGCTCCTCGACCGAACACTCCAGCGCCTGAGCTGCCTCCTGGGACGACTTGGGAGGGACGTCCAGGAACCGGAGGCGGACGCACTCCCGTTCCCGGAAAGGGAGGTCACCGATCGCCCTCCTGACCAGCTCCTCGCGAGCACGCTGCTCCTCCAGGTGGATCAACACCGCCTCGGGGGACGGGCCGGGATCAGGAAGTTCATGAGGACGGGGCCGTCCCTCGTCGGCTGGCTGGTCGAGGCGGACTGCCCGGCGTCGGGGTGACTCGGCCCGCTCCGCGGTGCGCCTGCGGGACGCGACCGTGCCGCTCACCCGGACGGATGCCGCCTCGATCTCTTCCGGCGTGCAGTCCTGACCCGTCTCCTGCCGGACACGCCGCACGAGTTCCTCCCGGGGGCATCCCTCCAGGTGCACGAGCTTATACACGGCTTGCTCCAGTGCCGGGAGCCTCCGCAGCGCTTCGGGCAGTCTTGGTCGGCCATAGAGGTGTCGTCCGAGGTCCTCACAGAGGTGCTCAATGACCCGGGACACGTAGCCCGCAAAGCTACCCCGGTGTGCAAAGCCCTTCAACCGCTTGCCGCCACCCTCCCACAGACGCTTCCAGATCTCCTGATACAGATCCTCGCCCGTGGTGCCGTCCTCCAGGCCCTCCCCGAGCGAACTGATATGGAAGCGCTCCTTGATCAGCCGGACGATGCGCGGACGGAAGAATCCCTCGAAGGCGTGCCCGGCCCTGTCGGCGTCCGTGTCGAGGAGCTTCACGAGGTCGTCCGCGAGCTCCTCGGCAATCTTGAACTTGAGATAGGTCTCCAGACGGCCCCGCCCATCGAACCCGCAGAGCAAGGCGAGTCCGTCGGCCTTAAAGCGCTCGAGGACGGCAAGGCTCTTCTTTTCGGCTTCGGCGGGGGAGAACACCGAGGCACAGGAGGAGTTGATGAGGTCAATGTACCGGCGGACGAACTCCTCCCAGGCTCCCTCTTTGCCCTGGACCAGAGCCTCGACGAGGAAGAGATCCCCCTGACCGTATCTAGGCACTTGCACCTAGGCGACCGGTCTTACACCCCGACGGCGCACCTACCCCGAAGACCCCTACCTCTAGGGTGTAGGGATCATCCGGACGCGCGGTCTCGGAAAAGAGCTTTTGCCCGGGCGAGGGGGCGGCGCGGGCTGCGGTTCCCACGTCTTCCCCTCGCGCCGCGATCGGCCATATCGTAAGCGTTTCGCGTACCCAGTCAAGCGGCGGGCCTACCAGATGCCGCTGCCCGGATCGCACGGCCTGAGTCCCGGGCGGCTGGTCCCAGCGAGCCTGCTCCCCTGGAAAATCCGGCTGACCGTCCGTCTGAGAGGACAGGGTGAAAGAGAGACCTTATTGATCGCTGCATAAATAATAGAAAACAGGCCGGGTCTGTGGTACACATGGC
>CAZDYT010001065.1:0-1508 GCA_964509395.1 uncultured bacterium | reverse complement strand
GAGGACGAGGCGAAGCGGCTCGCGGCCCGCGGCGCCGTCCGGTTCGAGCCGTGCCACCATCGCGGCGCCGGGGGGCCCATGACGGGGCTCATCACGCGCTCGATGCCGGTCTTCGTCGTCGAGAACCGGGCGTTCGGGACGCGCGCCTCGGCGACCATCAACGAGGGGCTCGGGAAGGTGCTCCGCTTCGGCGCGACCGGCGCGCGGGTCCTCGAGCGCCTGGTCTGGCTGCGGGACGAGGCCGGCCCTCTCCTCGGGCGCGCCCTGCGCCGCGCGGGCGGGATCGACCTCCGGCCGCTCATGGCGCAGGCCCTCCGGATGGGCGACGAGATGCACCAGCGGAACGTCGCCGCCTCGTCGCTCCTCGTGCGGGCGCTCCTCCCGTCCCTCGTCCGCGAGGCCAGCGGGCCGGCCCTCGAGCGCCTCGTCGACTTCGTCGTGGGCAACGACCAGTTCTTCCTCAACCTCGCGATGGCGGCGGCGAAGGCGGCGGCGGATCCCATCACGGACGTGCCGGGCGCGACGGTGGTCAGCGCGATGGCGCGGAACGGCACCGAGTTCGGCATCCGCGTGGCAGGCTGCGGCGGTCGCTGGTTCACCGCGCCCGCTCCCACCCCCGGGGGCCTCTTCTTCCCCGGCTTCGGGCCGCCCGACGCGAACCCGGACATCGGGGACTCGGCGATCGTCGAGACGATCGGGCTGGGCGCGATGGCGATGGCCGCCTCGCCGGCCGTCGCCCGCTTCGTGGGGGCGGGCGGCCTGAGCGAGGCGCTGCGGATCACCGACGAGATGCGCGAGATCGCGCTCGGCGAGCACCCCCACTTCCGGATCCCGACCGAGGACGACCGCGGGGCGCCCGTGGGCGTCGACGTGCGCCGCGTCGTCGCGACGGGGATCACGCCGCTCATCAACACGGGGATCGCCGGGCGCGAGCCCGGCACCGGGCAGGTCGGGGCGGGCACGGCGCGCGCCCCGAACGCCTGCTTCACCGCAGCGCTCCGGGCGCTGGAGGCGAGCCACGCGGGGGACGGCCGTGCCTGAGCCGCGAGACGGGCGCCTCCTGGTCGCCGCCATCGGAGGCAACGCCCTCCGCGAGCCGGGCGGCGTCGCCAAGCCCGCCGAGTGGTTCCGGGCGCTCGGGCGGAGCTTGCCGCCGCTCGTCGACCTGGTCGCGGTGGGGTTCCGGCTCGTCCTCACGCACGGGAACGGCCCGCAGGTCGGGGACGAGCTCCTGCGGATGGAGCTGGCGCAGCAGACCGTGCCGCCGCTCTCGCTCGATCTCTGCGGCGCGGAGACCCAGGGCTCGCTCGGCTACGCGATCCAGCAGGTCTTCGGGAACCTCTGCCGGGCGCGGGGGCTGATGGTGCCCGTCGCGACCATCGTGACCCGCGTCGTCGTGGACCCGGCCGACGCCGCCTTCGGCCGGCCGACGAAGCCGATCGGCCCCTTCTACACCGCGGCGAAGGCGAAGCGGCTCATGCGGCAGAAGGGCTGGACGCTCGTCGAGG
>CAZDYT010001064.1:0-1508 GCA_964509395.1 uncultured bacterium | reverse complement strand
TCCCTACCTCGAGCGGCCGGACTTTTCCGACAGGAAAAGCGGGTTGGACCACTAGATGCCTGGCGTGGCGCGCCGACGAATGCCTCGAGCTTCGGCGGGGATCGTGGGAGGAGGCGGGCCCGGCGATCCGGTCGCCGGAGGGCCCGCGGCCGCGAGCGGGATCGGGCGCTGTGCCGCTCCCCGACACCGGCCAACGGATCGTCGGGGCCGGAGGGCCGGCGAATGGCGGCATCACCCCCTTCCGAGGGGCTAAGGCCATGGGCCGCCGCCGACCGACGCCTCGCTGGGTTCGCTGGGGGCAGCGCGCCGTCGCGGCGCTCGCGGGCGCGGCTGGCGGACTCGCCGGGCGTCTGTCTCCCGAGGTCAGCCAGCCGATCGGCGCGAAGCTCGGGGAGTTGGCCTACTGGGCGCTCCCCGGCCGTCGCCGCGTCGCCCTCATGAACCTGGAGCGGGCCCTGGGGTCGGACCTCACCGCGCGCGACCGGACGGCGCTCGCGCGCGCCAACTTCCGGCACCTGGGCGTGACGGGGCTCGAGTGCTGCCGGCTGTTCTTCGGCCCGCCGGGTGCCATGCTCGCCCGGGTGCAGATCGGGGGGGTGGAGCACATCAAAGCCGCCCTCGCGGAGGGGCGCGGAGCCCTGTACCTGGGTGCCCACTTCGGGAACTGGGAGCTCCTGGCGGCGGCCCACGTGCTGACCGGATTGCCGCCGCTCAACGTCATCATTCGCCCGCTCGACAATCCCTTCCTGGACCGGCTGGTGACCCGCGGCCGTGAGCGCGGGCAGCTCCGCCTCATCCTGAAGCGGGCCGCCGTCGACGGGGTGCGGCGCGCACTCACCCGGGGGGAGTGCGTGGGGATCCTGCTCGACCAGAATGCCGGCCGCCACGGGGTCTTCGTGCCGTTCTTCGGCCAGCCGGCCTCGACGTCGCGAAGTCTCGCTGTGCTCGCGCTCAAGACCGGCGCCCCCGTCGTGCCGGCCTTCATCCATCGGCTGCCCGGCGGGGACCACGAGGTCACGCTGGAGCCGGCCGTCCCCCTGGCCCGGACAGGCCAGCGGGAGCGGGACGTGGAGGTCAATACCGCTCGGTTTAACGAGGTGATCGAGCGCCAGGTTCGGACCCATCCGGAGCAGTGGTTTTGGGTGCACCGCCGATGGAAAACCCGGCCGGACTGACCCGTCTCCGGAACGGGCCGTCAGAGGCCCGGGGCCGCCGGGGGGGCGGGGGGCTCGGCTTCTGGGCTGTCCTGGTGGCCTTCGCGACCTCCCCTGGCGCCGCAGCCACGGCAGAGGCCCCCCCCGAGGTGCGCCAGGCGATCCGGAGCCCCGGGTCGGCCGGCCTCCTCTGGGGCCGGCTCGCTGTGGAGGAGGAGTCTCCCGAGGGGCCCTGGACCCCGCTCGCGGGCGTCGAGGTTACCGTCTACCCGTATGCGCCGGGGATCGCGGCCGAACTGGAGGGGATTCGCCAGCGTGCCCGCAACTCCGCCACCGAGTACGACACGGCTGCCT
>CAZDYT010001063.1:0-1509 GCA_964509395.1 uncultured bacterium | reverse complement strand
TCGGCGGACCGGCGCTCCAGGATGAGGTTCTGGCCCTCCACGTAGCCGAGGGCGCGCAAGGCGTGCACGAACGCTCTGGCGAGGGGGTGGGCAGGCTCGGGTCCAGCTCCGCGACCGGAGACGTGGTGAAGATGAGCGCGACCCTGTACACCCTCGTCGCCTGAGCCTCGGCGGCGAGCGGCGCGGCGAGGAGGCCAAGAACGACACTGAGGACAAGCCCGAACGTTCTCGCTCTCGGGCCTTCCCTCGGTTCGGCAAACACACGAACGCCCCCGACGGCCATTGGCATGGTCAACGAGGGCGTCGACGAGCGATCCCCAACCCGATCCAGGGGCATGCTTCCCTCCCCCGAGGGCCGGATGATCAGATTCTACGAGTCGGACGGAGTCTAAGGCAGAGCTGAGGCAACTGTCAACGGCAGGCCGACGCGCGGTAAAACGTCCCTAGATCGCTCTCTTCCAAGGAGCTCGCGAACCGGCCCCGATGCCACGCGTTCACGCCCTTACTGCCCCCGAGGTGAGGCCCTGAACGAGGTACCGCTGCAGGCCGAGGTACAGGATCACCGCAGGCAGCGCCGCGATGAGAGAAGCTGCGCACAGCATCGGCCACTTGACTTTAAATAGGCCGATCAAAAGCATGATGCCGACAGGAACGGTGCGCATCTCTTCAGTGGACGTGAGCACCAAGGACCACAGGAGGTCCTGCCAGGCGAGGAGAAAGCTGAAGATGGTGATCGCCACGACGCCCGGAGCTGCCAGCGGCACCATGACCCAGAGAAATGCCTGCCATCTCGTGCACCCGTCGACCAACGCCGCCTCATCGATCTCCCTGGGCACCGAATCGAAGAAGGCTTTCGACATCCAGACCGCAAACGGAAGGCTGATCGTCACGAACGCCAGGGCCAGCCCAGTGCGCGTGTTGTACAACTCCAGGGCGCTCAGCGCGCGAAAGTAGGGACCAATGAGAAGGCCTCCCGGAAGCATCTGGGTTGCCAAGATCCCGCCGAGGATCCACGTCGCCGCGGGAATTCGGAACCTCGAGAATCCGTAGCCTCCGAGTCCTCCGAGGACCGCCGTCGCAAACGCGGTCACGCCAGAGACCACGGTGCTGTTCGCGAAGTACACGAGAAACGGTTTCTCGGTCCACATCTCCACATACGCGGATACGGTCGGTTGCTTCGGCGACCACCTCACGGGGATCGCGAGTGCCTCGGCCTCTGTTTTGAGAGAGGTCACGGCCATCCAGGTCAGGGGAAACAACACGATGACCCCCATGAAGGAGAGCGCCCCGTAGAGAGCTGCCGTCCGAGACACGGCGCCGCCGCGCCTCATCTCACGCCGTCTCCTGGCGGACCATCATGCGGATGTATGGCAGGCTGATCACGAAAATGAAGAGCGCCAACACGACGGCTGTCGCCGAGCCCGCTTCGAAGCGGAAGTGATCGAAGTACTGCTTATAGATGAAGGTCGAGAGGACCTCGGTCTCGATCCCCGGCCCTCCCCCAGTCAT
>CAZDYT010001062.1:0-1510 GCA_964509395.1 uncultured bacterium | reverse complement strand
GCCACCGGCCGCGGCGCCCGGCGTCCCCTCGCCGCCACCGACCGCCGCGGTGCCTCCCGCGGCGCTCCCGCCGCCGCTACGCGAGGCCATCCGCGATGTCCACTTCGAGTTCGACCGCTACAACCTCACCTCGGAGGCCCGGGCGACGCTCGAGGAGTTGGCGCAGGCACTCAAGGCGAACCTCGCCTTCAACATCCTCATCGAGGGCCACGCCGACGAGCGGGGCACCAGCGAGTACAACCTTGCGCTCGGCCAGCGGCGGGCCCAGGCGGCGAAGGACTACCTCGTCTCGCTCGGTCTGGACCCGGGCCGCATCGACACCATCTCGTTCGGGGAGGAACGCCCGCTCGACCCCGGCCACAACGAGCTCGCCTGGGCGCTCAACCGCCGCGCTCACTTTGTGGTGAGGGCCGGCCGATGACCCACTGCGGGAAGACCGGGCGGGCGCTGGTCCTGATCGTCCTGGTGGCGCTTGCGGCGCCCGTCACGGCGGTCCACGCCGCCGGTCCGGTCGTGGGCACGTGGGCGACGTACCGGTGGACCTCGTCGCTCACCCAGGAGATGCCCGTTTTCGTCCGCCAGGCGGGTCCGGGCGGGCAGGTCACCTGGTCCGTCGTCCAGGAGTCCGCGTCCCCGCTGCCGCTGTTCGTGACGTACTCGATCGTGCAGGACGACCCGAAAACCTACACGATGCAGATCGTCACGCACCAGACCCTGGACGGCCCGCCGCTCTCGGTCACGCAGGTCCAGGTGGACCGGACCTCGGGCAAGGCGCTCCGAAGCGTGATCCAGAGACCCAAAGGCGTGATCGAGACTCCGGAGAGCGGCCTCCGCCCGTTCCGCCAGGCCGACGTCACGGGCACGGAAGAGACGGCCGCGGTGCCTGCAGGCCGCTTCTCCGCGATCCGTACGCCGTACCAGAATGGGACCGTGTGGGTCTCCGACCAGGTCCCGGCCCTCGGACTCGTGAAGGCGATCTTTCCGTCCGGCACGCTCGAGCTGGTCCGGAGCGACACCTCCGGCGCGAAGGACCTCCTCCACTCGTAGCGGGCTGCCGAGAGGCGACATGCGGAGTCACCGTCCGTCGTCGTCCTGGGGGAGGCAGGCCCGATCCGTTCGCCGGCCGATCAAGGCCGGGACGTCCGCGAGGCCAGAGGCCGAGCGCGTCACGGCCGAGATGGACAAGGCGAACGGCCGAGCTTCGCTCGGAGGGCCGTCGGCGGGGGGCAAAGCCCCCCGCCGAAGATTTAGCGCATGCAGCTCGTCTTCATCCTCCTGACCCTCCTCCTTCTGGCCGTCGCGCTCTTCGCCCTCCAGAACGCCGAATCGGTCACCGTGCGATTCCTCTATTGGCAGCTCCAGGCCTCGGTCGCCCTCGTCACCCTCGGGGCCGCCGCGGCCGGCGCGCTCATCGCCGGCCTCTTCGGCCTGGGCAGCCGGCTCCGCCGCTGGCAGCGCGAGCGGACCGCCGAAACGGCGCCAGGCGAGCCCGGGGTCCCGGCCGGCCCCC
>CAZDYT010001061.1:0-1518 GCA_964509395.1 uncultured bacterium | reverse complement strand
CCGAGCCCTCGTCAGTCACGCGGGCATCGCGCCAAAGCCTTCAGCCGCCGGGGCGACAAGGCCTGTCGCAGCACGCTCCTGTGCAGGATCCTACCCAAACCGTCGACGGCCCCGCCGCGGTCTTCAGGCTCCCCTGCTCGTAGGGCTCGATCGGGTCGTAGAGGGTCCGCACGGCTCACGCCTCCCGGTTCAGTCGGTTCGCATGCGCGGGTCGAAGGCGTCGCGCAACCCGTCGCCCAGCTGGCGAGGGTAGTAGGGTGGCCCAGGCGCGGCGGGCCCGAGCGGCATCGCGGCCACCAGGCGCTCACCCATCGGCTGGATCACCGGCGCCCAAAAGGCGCGTGTGGTCGAAGGCGCCGGAGGTGTAGACCGTCGCGAGCGGGTGCGCCGGATCCGCGGCCCCGTCGCCGGCCTCTCGGTCAGGGCGGCTCGGGAGCCGTGGACCTCAGGGGCCCTGCCAGCGGACCTTGGCCAGCTCGCCGCACTTCCCCGGGTGGGCGAAGGACAGCTCCGGGTTCTCGTGGACCCAGAATTCCTTCAAGGCGTACTGCTCCCCCTCCTGGAAGATGAACCCCTGCGGGAGCACGACCTTCGGGGACGCTTCGGCCTTCGTCACCGGGTGGCGGATCGGTTGAAACGAAATCCGGATCCGTCCGTCCACCGCGACTTCGGTGTCCTTCCCGGCCACCTTCAGGGTGATCTTCACGACGTGGGGGCCGACGACGTGGGACACCGTGGTCGCGAAGATCGCCCAGGGGGGTCCTCCGGCCTGGCCCGTGATGATCTTCGCGAGGGCGTCCCGCTGGGCGGGTGAGGCGCTCTCGTCGATGTAGTACGCCGCGACCCCGTTCCCCTCGTGGATGGCGCCCGGCCACTTCACCGCCATGAAGGCCTTTTGCCCGTCGAGGCGCACGTCCCCGTACGCCCCCTCGGCGACCTGGAAGCCGATGGCCCCCTGGCAGAACCCCATCGTCGGCCGCGCGTTGAAGTTGCACGGGCAGCCGTAGTCGCAGTTACACGCGAGGACATAGTCGCCGGTGATCTGCCACTTGGTCGTCATCGCTCCTCCTGGCCCCGGTCACCCGCTCTCCTGACGGGGAGTGGGGCGTGTTTGCGTCAGGGTTTCCCGCATCCGAACCGCGACGACTCCGCCCGACAGCAGCGTGAGCACCGCGACCACGTGGATCGCCGCCGTCATGCCGAGCCAGTCCGCGACGAGCCCGGCCACGAGGGCACCGACAGCATACCCCAGATCGCGCCAGAGGCGGTAGACGCCGAGGCTCGTCGCCCGCCAGCTCGGGTGCGCCACGTCCCCGATGGTGGCCAAGAGCGTCGGGTAGACCATTGCGGTTCCCACCCCCTGAAGCGCCGCGCCGGCGAGCCACGCCGGGTACGCCGGCACGAGGGCCGTCAGCCAGATCCCGCCGGCCTGCACCCCCATGCCGCCCGCGATGAGCCATTTCCGGCCGATCCGGTCGCTGAGCGGCCCCGTGACCGCGTGGAGGATTCCCCAGACGC
>CAZDYT010001060.1:0-1520 GCA_964509395.1 uncultured bacterium | reverse complement strand
CTTCTCTCCCTCTCTCTCCCAGGGAGAGTCTGCTAATCCTCCGCGACCGGCAGTCCCGCCTCCATCCAGCCGGTCATCCCGCCCCAGACGTTGAGGAGGCGCGTGAACCCGTGCGCCAGCAGCAGGCTTCCCACGGTACTCGAGCGCGGGCCCCCGCGGCAGACGAGGGCGATCGCCCGGTCGCGCGGGAGATCCGCGAGGCGGCCCGTCACCTGCCGCATCGGGATGTGCCTGGCCTCGGGGATGTGCCCTTCCTCCCACTCGAAGGGCTCCCGGACGTCGAGCACCACGAGGTCCCGATCGGCGGCGAGCCGGCGGCTCAGATCGGGCGCCGTCACGTTTGGAAGCTCGGCGACCGGCAGTCCCGACGCCCGCACCGCCGCGCTCCCGACGACATACCCCGCCACGTCGTCCAGGCCGATGCGGGTGAGCGCCGCGAGCGCGCGCCCCATGTCGGCCTCGGTCTCGGCCAGCAGGACGATGGGCCGGCCGGACGGCACGAACCAGCTCACACGCTCGGCGAACTGGGGGCTGTCGATCCAGACGTTGAGGCTTCCCGCGACGTGCCCGGCGCCGAAGGCGCGCGGGTCGCGCATGTCCACGAGTGTCGCCCCGGCCTCGAGCCGGGCGCGGAGCGCCTCGGGCCGGAGGTGCTCGGGCGTCGAGCGCTTGAGCATGACGACCCCCCTGTTCTTGGCGATGATCTGGTCCATGTTGGGCGGCCGTGGGGGGAGCCCCTCCATCAGCGCGCGGACGAAGGCGCCGGGGTCGGTGTGCCGGAGGGCCGGGTTGAAGCGGCGCTCGAAGCCGATCGTCGAGCCCAGCTTGGCCGACATCGCGCGCCCGCACATGGACCCCGCCCCGTGCGCGGGGTAGACCTCGAGCGCGTCGCCCAGCGGGAGCAATCGCTCGAAGAGGCTCCGGTGGAGCTCGACCGCCGCCTGCTCGCCGCCGAAATCGGGGCGCCCCACGTCGCCGATGAACAGCGTGTCGCCGGTGAGGACGAACCAGGGCTCAGGGGCTCGGGTCGTGTCCGTGACGAGCAGAGACGTGCTCTCCGGCGTGTGCCCCGGGGTGTGAAGGACCCGGATCTCCACCGTGCCGAGCCCGAGCCGCTCGCCATCCCGGAGGCTCCGGTACGGGAAGCGGACATCGGCGGCCTCGTGGAGGCAGAGCGCCGCGCCCGTGCGGCCCGACAGCTCCCGGTTGCCCGAGACGTGGTCTGCGTGAATGTGCGTGTCGATCACGTGGGTCACCGTGAGCCCGCGCGCTCGCGCGACCTCGACGTACTCGTCGAGCTCGGGACGGGACGGATCGACGACGGCCGCAGCCCCCGCGTGCTCGCAGCCGATGAGATAGGCGATGCAGCCGGCGCCCTCGTCGGGGAACGCCTTGAAGATCATGGACCCTCGTCGCTTTCCAGGTAGCGATACCCGCCCCCGAAGTATACCAGGGGGGACCCTCCCGTGATCGACACCCCTTCGACCTGCCCGACGAAGATCGTGTGGTCGCCCCCCGCG
>CAZDYT010001059.1:0-1521 GCA_964509395.1 uncultured bacterium | reverse complement strand
TGTCGCTCCGGGTCGCGGAGCCGCCGTCGATGCCGGGAGCACCCAGCCCCCCGGCCCCGATCGTAAGCCGGGTGTTCTGGTCGATGGCCGCCGCGAACCCGGCACCGGTGTCGCGACGGAGGCCCTGGCTCGTGTTGCTCCCGATGTCACCGGTCACGAAGATCACCCCGTTGTCGGTCGACGCCGACGGGCTGAACCGGCCGGTCATCGTCTGCACGGCCGCCACCCCGACTGGGAGGGTCCCGGCCGGCGAGGCCGTGGTGAGCGCGTTGGGCGTCCAGGCCGCCCCGCTGCATTTCCCCGCCCCGTTCCGGCACTGGCGGCGGACGGTGATCGTGCCGGTCGCCTGGTTCTCCACGATGAGCGTGCGCTGCTCGGCCCCCCCGGCCGGGGGCGTGTAGAGGGTGATCTGCTGCCCGTTGGGGGCCCCGGGCTGGGCCGCGAGCTGGAGGTCGAGCACGGTCCCCTGGACGAAGATCCCGCCCTTGAAGAAGAGCGGGGCCCCCCCGCCGTCCGTCCAGGTGCCGGGGTTGTTCGACCCCGCCGCGCCGATCTCGTTCGTCACGATGACCGGGACCGGGCAGCCCCCCGCCGCGACGCAGTTGAGCGCCGGGTTCCCCTGCATGTTCCCCAGCGAGGCGTTGATCATGGTGACGCGATCGGCGTTGTTGGCACCGGCGGGGACGGGGATGGGATCGATGGCCCCGGTGGTCGGGTCGTAGTCGTAGCCCCGCGTGAAGCCCGTGCAGTCGACCGCCGCGCAGGGCGTTCCGGGCGCCGTCCCGAGGATCGGTTGATCGACGGCGGTGCTGTCCTGGTCCTCGATCACAACGCTCCCGCCGTTGTTGAAGCGGGTGTCGGTGAAGGTCTGCGTGGCCTCGCTCCGGAACGTCGGCCCTAAGGGAGTGGTCGGCGCCTGGCCCAGGATGTTGAAGCGCTGGTTCGTGTGGACCGGCCCGGTGTAGACGTGCCGGAAGCTCACCCAGGGGCTCGAGCTGTCCATCTGGTCGATGAAGTGGGCGTACTGGACGAAGCCGGCCTGGAGCGCGATCTGGAACTGCCCGGAGGGGTTCCCGGCGCTCGCCGAGTCGGCGATGACCTGGATGTTGGCGCGGCCGGAGGTTCCGATCGACTCCACCCGCCACTGGTAGGTGAGGAGCGCGGAGGACCCGCCGTTGGTGACGACCGGGGGCACGGCGGGCGGGACGCTCACGATGAGGCGCCCCGTGTAGGCCGGGGTGGTGCTCGTCAGGGTCAGCACCGCCTGCTGGCTGTCCGGGATCTCGGCGGTATAGCTCGGCTCGGGGCAGCCGCCGGCCACCCCTGTGCACAGGACGAAGTGCGGGCCCCCCGCCCCCTGGGCCTGGTCGACGATGAACTGGGCGGCGCCGCCCGGCGAGTTGTAGGTGGTGTTGAGCGACGTCGCCATCGTGGGCCGCGGGGTGGTGGAGACCTGGGTGGGGAGGTTCACCCGGATACGCTGGGCGAGCATCCAGCGCCCGTGGTTGGCCCCCGCCTCCG
>CAZDYT010001058.1:0-1523 GCA_964509395.1 uncultured bacterium | reverse complement strand
AGGGCCGCCTGCCGCTCCAACGACCTGGCGTAGGGCAGGGCCAGACGCCCATTCGCGGAGCAGCGCCTGGATAAAGCGCTCGGCCTTGCCGTTGGTCCGGGGTTTAGGGGCGCGTGCGACGGTGGCCCAGCCGCAGGGCCTGGCACGCGGCCACGACGACCCACGGGAGATAGCCCGGGCTCTCGTCGCTCAGCACGCGCTCAATCAGCACCCCGCGGCGGACGAACCAGCAGGTCGCCCGGAGCAGGAATCCCGCCACCGTCTCGCAGCGTTCAACCACCAGCTTCCGAGTGAGGACCCGGACGGGCCAAGGCAATCTCCTCAGCGCTCACACCTAGGCACCGGACTCTTCGATCACCACCGCGTAGCCGGCTGATCGGAGCGCGGCGTCGACATCGGGCCGTGACCGTCGCGCCGCCCGACGGCGGTCGGGCGCACGGGCGCCGCCGCCCCGGCGCCGGTCGCCGTCCCGCCGGTCCAGGAGGACCCGAACGTCCCCGTCGCTCGCGAACTCCCGCGCCAGCTCCTCGCAGAGACCCTTCCGGTCCCGCGAGACGATGAGCAGGTGGCGGTGGCCGCGCGATGCCTGCTCACGCGCCTCCAGGACGGCCAGGATGGCGCGCACGCGCGACGGCTCGTCGAGCGTCCCCACGCGCTCGAAGGCGGCGAGGGCGCGCTCGAGGAGCTCGCGGGCGCCGGCCCGGTCGCCAGCCATCCGGCGCAGCTGGGCCCGGGCCACGAACGTCTTCGCGAGCTCGTCCTCGGCGCCGATCTGCTCGAGGACCTGCTGGGCCGCCTCGAGGTGCACCGCGGCGCCGGCCGGATCCTCGGAGACCAGCACCTGGCCGAGGAAGCGGTTGACCAGTCCCTCGTAGTACCGGTAGTTCCGCTCCCGGCTTGCCGTCAGGACCTCCTCGAAGAGCGCGCGGGCGCGCGCCGGCTCCCCCAGCCGCAGGTGTCCCTCGCCCAGCAGCATCGCGAAGAACGCGCGCGTGTACCGCAGGCCTGCCTGCTCGAACCAGGTCACGGCTTCCCCGAGCTCGGCCATCCCCGCCGCGGTCTCGCCGGTCTTGATCAGGCCATACCCGTGGGCCGCCTT
Source organism: uncultured bacterium (assembly GCA_964509395.1). Taxonomy (GTDB): domain Bacteria; phylum Methylomirabilota; class Methylomirabilia; order Rokubacteriales; family DASRDR01; genus CAZDYT01. The sequence goes on along the minus strand of CAZDYT010001058.1, from coordinate 424 downwards.
GATGAAGGTGGCGTCGAAGGCGGTCGGGGAGAGCGCGCGGGCTTCCTCGCAGCAGCGGAGGCCGGTCGCCACGTCGCCGCGCCGGATGTGGACCCAGCCGATGCGGTACCAGCCGACGATCCTGAGCCGGCGGTCGTTCAGCATCTCGGCGTGCTCCTGGCCCCGGCGGCAGTACTTGAGGGCCTGGTCCCACTGCCCGAGGGCGGTGACGGCGGGGATGAGGGCCCAGAGCGCCCGGCACGCCCACCAGATGTTGCCGCGCGCCTCGAAGGTCGCCAGCGCGCGCTCGCCCGCGGCGACGGCGCCGTGGGAGTCGCCGGCCGCCATCAGCACGTGGGAGAGGGCGCACTCGGCGTAGGCTCGGATCTCGTCGAGCCCAGCCGCCTCGGCGAACGCGGAACCCTCGCGGCAGTAAGCGAGCGAG
>CAZDYT010001057.1:0-1523 GCA_964509395.1 uncultured bacterium | reverse complement strand
AGCGCAGGGTCAGGCGTTCTCGGAGGGGGGCTCCGCCCCCCTTCCGAACCTCCCCCCTCACGAGGGCAGCGACGCCGCAAGGGCCGCTGGCCGGAGCCGTCGCGACCAGACGAAGATTGCGCGGGCAAAGCCCGCGCTCGGAGCGCTCCGGCCAGATGCCCGTGGCCAAACGTCCACACGCGCCGTCGCTCTTCGGCATCAGGCTACCCCCTCCAGCGCTTGGAATCGAGCGAGCGCAAGGTCAGGAACAAGGCCAGGATGGTCAGGTTCAGGTAGTAGATCACGTCTTTCGTGTCGATGACCCCCTTCGCGAACGAATCGAAATGCTCCGTGATGGAGATGTGCGAGAGCACGCGGCTCAGCGTTCCGCCAGCCGAATCCGCCGCCCACCCGATGACCCACAAGAACAGCAGGACCCCGAACGTCGCCACGCCGGCGACGACCTGGTTTTCGGTGAGCGACGAGATGAGAATGCCGATGGCGAGGAAGACCGCGCCCTGCAGGACGAGGCCGAGGTAGCCGGTCGCGAGCGGCCCCCACTCGAGCCGCGTCGTCCACGCCACCAGCGCAGGGTAGGCGAGGGTCAGCGTGAGCATCCCGAGGAACACCGCGAGCGCGGCGAGATACTTGCCGAACAGGACCTCGCCGTCCCGCACGGGGTAAGTCAGCAGGAGCTCGATGGTCCCGCTCCGCTTCTCCTCGGAGAAGAGCCGCATCGTCAGCAGCGGCAAGAGAAAGAGCAGGATCACGCTGACGTTCTGGAACAGGGGTCGGAGCACGCCCTCCGTGACCGAGAGGTCCCGAGCCATCATCGGGTTCATTGCCGCCTGCATGCTGATCAGCGTGTAGAAGGAGAAGACGTTGTAGAAGAACCAGCCCGCGACGAGCGCGAAAATCGCCAACACGACGTACGCAATCGGCGAGACGAAGTACAGCCGCATCTCCTTCTTGAAGACCGCCCACGCCCTCATTGCGCCGGCCCCTCCTCGGTCACACCGACCGGCTCCTCGGCCTCCGCCTCGTGCTCCTCGCCCGCGACGACCCGGATGAACAGCTCCTCGAGCGAGAGGTCGAGCGGACGCAGCTCGAGGAGTCCCCAGCGCTGCTGCGCCGCGAGCTGGAAGAGGTCGCGGCGGACATCCCGGCCGCGGTCCGTCTCGACCACGAACGTGCCCACGCCATCCGTCACGCCGCGGGCCTCGACCCGCGTGACGCCCGGCAACGCCCCCAGGGACGCCCGGACCAGCTCCGGGGGGCCCTCGACCTGCACCTGCACCCGCGCCACCGGGCTGAGCTCGTCCATGAGCCGGTCCAGCGGGCCCGACGCGACGATCCGCCCGCGGTTGATGATGATCACGCCCTCACACACCATCGAGACCTCGGGGAGGATGTGGGTCGAGAGGATCACGGTGTGCGCCCCGGCAAGCGACTTGATCAGCGACCGGATCTCGATGATCTGCTTGGGGTCGAGGCCGATCGTGGGCTCCTCGAGGACCAGCACCTCAGGGTCGACGACGCGCGCC
>CAZDYT010001056.1:0-1524 GCA_964509395.1 uncultured bacterium | reverse complement strand
GACCACCCGCAGGACGAACGGCTCGCGCTCCAGCCGGCTTCGCGACACCCACCGCACAAAACGCCATAGGACACCGAACACACGCCAGCCTCGGCTCGTGAAGCGCAAGTCGCGAAACTCGACCACCTGTTGATCACCGATCTCCCGCAGGCTCACGACCGGGAAGCGCGCGAACCAGAGGTACGTCTGGACCGGGGCGAGGGTCCGGACCCGCTCGACCAGGTCGGACTGCGGCCCGCGCGGCACCGGCTCGAGCCGGACCGGCGTGCGCCGGAGCGCATCGACGGGGCCGACGGCATAGCCGTCCGGCGTCTCCACGAGCCCGAGCCAGCGCACGAGCGAGGGCGGCTGAGGGAGCGCGGCCACGTGCGTCGCGGGGAGGCCCGCCCGTGCCGCCGCCTCGCGGGTCTGGGCGAGCGCCAGCGCGTGCGCCGTCGCGGCGACCATGAGGTAGACGGCCAGGTAGCCGCACCCGAGGCGCGCCGGCCAGACGCGTCCCGCCAACCGCGCCGTCACGAGGGCGAGCAGCAGCGGGACCGAGAACCACAGGTCGATGATGAACAGCCAGTCCCAGGCCGGACGCGCCCGCGAGAACGGCAGGAAGAGCTGAATTCCGAACGAGGTGATGAGATCGAGGAAGAGGTGGGCCAGCAGGACGCCGAGCGCCGCCATCCCGACCAGCGGCGCCCAGCGCCGCTCTGGTCCCAGTCGGCGCGCGACGGCCGCCACTCCGATCGCGAGCGCCAGGCCCCCGAGGATGGAGTGCGTGATCCCGCGGTGCATCTCGAGCGCCGCGACGCCCCGCCCCCAGCTCCAGAGCACATCGACGTCGGGGACGACCGCGCCGCCGGCCAGGGCCAGCGTGGCCTGTCGGCCGTAGCGCTGGCGGAACCCGGCTTCGGCGAGCAGCGCTCCCACGAGGCCGTGCGTGACCGGGTCCACCGCCCCGCCACCCCCCTCAGTCGCCGCCGCGCTCCTCCTCGCCCTCCGACTCGGCCACGAGGGTGAGGAGGTCGAGCAGCGCCGCCGTCGCGAGATCCAACCGACTGCTCACGTCCGCGGCCTCCAGGATCCGCTGGCGCACCGCGGCGTCCGGGACGACCGCCGACACGATGCGGTCGATGACGGCCCCCGGCCGCGCGCCCGCGACGGTCAGCCGCCCCACCAGGTCGGCATGGGCCTGACCCAGCGCCTCCAGGAGCTTCGCGTGCGAGGCCCGGAGGGTCTGCAGGCGCTCCGTCAGCGACGGCTTGTCGTCCTCGTCGAGCACGTCCTCCAGCCGGCGGGCGCGCACGATCCGGTACGGCACGTCCCCGGGGATTTCCTGCTCGATCCGGATCCGCATCTGCCCATCCAGGAGGATGTTGTAGCGACCGTCGGGGAGCGTCTCCGACTGGATGATCTCCCCCGCCCCCGCGACCCCGGAGACCTGCGGCCGCCCGTAGTAGTCACGCTCCCACCCGGGACGGAGCCTGACCACGGCCAGGCGCCGGCCCCCGGCTAGTGGTCCACGCAGCTTATCCC
>CAZDYT010001055.1:0-1527 GCA_964509395.1 uncultured bacterium | reverse complement strand
GGAGGCGGCCCGAGGCGTACTCTCGGTACGTTGAGGGCCGCCGACGACCGAGGACACCGGGATGCGACGGGGATCGGCCACGGCGCTAGGCCGTCATGGTGGCCAGCAGTGCCAGGTAATCGCCGAGGTGCCGGGTGATGAGAAAAGTCCGTCGCACGTACTCCCGCGCGGCGCCGCCCAGCCGGGCCATGAGGTCCGGATCCTCGAGCAGCTGCCGGATTCGGAAGGCCGCTCCCTCGACGGAGGTCACGGCGAACCCGGTGACGTCCGGGATCACCTGCACGGGGATGCCCCCGGCGGAGCTCCCGACGACCGGCTTGCCCTTCCACATCGCCTCGGCCACCGCGAGCCCGAAGTCGTCCTGCAGTGGCTTCTGCACCACGACGGCCGCCGCCCGCTGGAGCGCATTGATCTCCAGGGCCGCGTCCGGGGGCAACACGAGGGGATGGATGTCCGGGTCGAGGGCGGCCGCCTCGCGGACCTCCGCCAGCACGGCGCTCCCCTCGGGGTTGTCCACCGCGCCCCCGCCGGCCAAGAGCAGCCGGCAATCCACGTACTTCTTGGCCAGGCGGTAGGCCCGGATCACGCCCAGGGGATCCTGGGTCCTCGCGTACGGGCCGACCTGGAGCAGGATGGGCTTGTCCCGGGGGATTCCCAATCGATCCACGGTCTGCTGCACCTCGGCCCGGCTGAGATCGCGGTTCTTCTCGCTCAGCGGGTCCAGCGACGGGTGAATGATCAGGGTCGGGATCGAGAGTCGCTGGGCGAATTTCGGCAGAGAGAAGACGGCCGCGTCGTACCGTTCGAGGTCTCGGCGGACGAGATACCAGACCCGCCGGTAGGCCCGGGAGAGATCGCCGTGGCAGCGCCAGACCCACCGTCCCCGGTCAGGCCGGTGCCGGACCAAGGGCAGCGGGGCCAGATCGTGAACCATGACGAGGTCCGCGTCCAGCGGGAGCTTGGCGGCGTTGGTCGCGGCGATCTCCACGTAGGAGCGCAGCGCGGGGTCGGTGACCGTCTGCTCCAGCCCGCCGAGACCGAGATCCAGGAGCCGGACGGCGGCGTAGAACTCCGGGTCGCCGACGATCACCTCCCAGGCGGCGTCGATCCCCAGGTCCCGCAGCATGGGGACGAGCCGATTCAGGATTTCGGGTGATCCCCCGCCGAAGCGGCTGGCGTTCACGTGGAGGAACCGCCGCCCCCGGAGCTGGTCTGCCAGCCGGAGCAACAGGTCGATCGTCCCTCGGGGGGCGACCTCGCGGTAGTCCTCGAGCCGAGCCGGGGTCACCGGCCCATTCCTTCCGCCAGGGCCTCATCGCAGAGTTGGATCAAGCGGGCCCGGGTTCGCTCCAGGCTCCCGGCGTAGGGGTCGACGGCCCGGAACTTGGCCGAGAGGCGTGGCAGGCCGAGCCCCCGCTCGAGCCAGGCGGCGAAGTCGTTCTGGCCCCGCCCGAGGCGCATCCGGGCCTCCACCAGATGGAAGTAGATGGCGCTCACGTCCACCTCCAGCAGGGCGTCGCGGAACTC
>CAZDYT010001054.1:0-1528 GCA_964509395.1 uncultured bacterium | reverse complement strand
GTAAATGGCATTGGGCCTAGTCCCGACCTCATGCCCGGGCCGCGGGTGCCGGTCTTCGGACCACGCCAGCCGTGCGCGGCCTTCACGATGCGCTCGGCGTCCTCCTCTAGAAGAAACGCCTCTGCCAGCAATTTCCGGGCTGCTTCCGCCGTGGCTCTGACGTAGTCTTCTTCGCTGTCGTAGCGTTCCTCAGTGGAGGCTCTAGGGTCAGCCGTGGCCTCTCGCTCTGCTGGCGTTTCCGGAAACGGCACGTAGCTTCCGTGGACATCGGCCATGGCCCCGGGGCTGCACCCTCTGGCCCTGATGTTCCAGCCGGTGTACGTGCCAAGAGGAGCCTGCACAAGCGGCATCCGAATGCCTGGCACCTCATTGCCATCTTCGTCGACGGCCGGCACCAGAACAGGGTATTCCTCCCCTTTGGAGGGTGCCCTCGGGGGTTCCACGGTGATATACCCCGCCTCCACGTCGGGGCCGTAGTCATACAGGGGCAACCGGTTGGGCTCTCGAGGCGTAGTGACCCCCGGGATGCAAGGGAACTGGGCCCGCCACTCGTCCATGGTCACCAGGGTCCCGTTGGCCCGAGTGGGTACTCTGTTGGGCGGAGGAGGTGTCCCGTCAGTCGCCCACCGATCCAGGTGGTCTAGGAGCGCCCGAAACAGGGGTGAGGTTGAGACCACGTTGTCAAGGTGCTGACCGATACCTCGAGTCGGCTTCTCCAGGAGGGGATCAGCCCAGTGCTGCGAGCTAGCCCAGAGATACAGACGGACGTTTTCCGGCTGGGGTAGGTCGCGGCCCTGGGTATCGGTGTGAACCAGTGAACCCCGGCGTTGCCAGTACTCCGTCGATGTCTGCGTGTGGATGAGGAGCGGATCGGTTTCAGGCCGTTTCATGATTGAATCCGTCTTTCCTGTCAGATGATCCATGCACGGGGCGTAGGAAAAGGGGAACCTGTCGGCGTAGTTGAGGTGCCCCTCGTGTTGCTGACCCGCCAGGCGCACCGGCTGGGCGAAGCGATGGTTGAGCCACATTCGACCGGCACCGGCCACGTGAGAGAAGGCGCCGTCAAAAACCCGACGCCCGTGAGCGTCCGCGTTGAACCCCCGGTACATGAAGTCGCGGATCACCCGCCCGGTCTGGGACCGCCCCCAGCAGTAGGCCTTCTCCACGCCGATGACGCCCTGACGCAGCGGATTGGGATTCCCGGCACTGTCCTTGTTCCCGTGCTTCAGGAAGCAGACGAGCTCCCTGACCACCGCGTAGCCAAGCCCCAGGACCAGCGGGTCTTTCCCTAGGTAGACGAGTTCGTAGATCCAGCCGGGCTCGAAGCCTGCCGGCAGGTAGACGTGGGTGTCCGATGGGATTACCCCCCACTCGTCGCCGCCCCCACGCTCGAGGCGTGCGAACTGCCACTGGTCAGGGGGAATGGAGATGCGCTCGCTCATCGCGTACGGGCGGCGGCTGAAGGTAGCCTGGCTGGTATCCCGAGTCGCCGCTGGGTAGCTACGAGTCGAGACGTGGCTACTGAGGG
>CAZDYT010001053.1:0-1529 GCA_964509395.1 uncultured bacterium | reverse complement strand
GCATCTCAGCGGAGACGCTCCGCAAATGGGTGCGCACAGCGGAGATCGATGAGGGGCTGCGGCCCGGCCTCACCACCGATGAACGGGCCCGCCTGAAGGAGCTCGAGCGGGAGAACCGGGAGCTCCGCCGGGCCAACGAGATCCTGCGCTCGGCCTCGGCTTTCTTCGCGGCGGAGCTCGACCGCCGACCGAAGAGATGACCCGCTACATCGACGAGCACAGGGATCGCTACGGGGTCGAGCCGATCTGCGAGCACCTGCCGATCGCCCCGTCGACGTACTTCGAGACGAAGGAAGCGATCTCCCTCTGCCCGGGCTCTCAAGGACGCCGAGCTCGAGGGCGAGATCCGCCGCGTGTACGAGGACAACTTCTCCTGCTACGGGGCCCGGAAGGTGTGGCGGCAACTGCGCCGGGAGGGCCACCGGGTGGCCCGCTGCACCGTGGAGCGCCTGATGCGGAAGATGGGCCTGCAGGGCGCCGTGCGAGGCAAGACCCGCCGCACCACGATCCCCGACGATGCTGCGTCCCGTCCCGCCGACCTGGTCGATCGGGACTTCACCGCCACCAGGCCGAACCAGCTGTGGGTGGCGGATCTCACCTACGTGGCCACGTGGTCCGGGTTCGTCTACGTCGCCTTCGTCATCGACGCGTTTAGCCGGTTCATCGTGGGCTGGCAGGCCTCCCGGTCGCTTCGGACCGACCTCGCCCTGGATGCCCTGGAGATGGCCATCTGGCGCCGCAAGGGTGACCTCGCAGGGCTCGTGCACCACTCGGACCGCGGCTCCCAGACCGGGCTCAACCGGTGGTCGCAACACCGCCTCATTCTACGAACAGTAGGTGTTCGTTGAGTGCTTCGGCCGGGGTCTTCCAGCCGAGGGTCTTGCGGGGGCGGCGGTTGAGCGCGGCAGTGACGGCCTCGAGCTCGGCGACGCCGTGGCGAGATAGGTCGGTTCCTTTCGGGAAGTACTGGCGGAGCAGCCCGTTGGTGTTCTCGTTCGTGCCGCGCTGCCAGGGGCTGTACGGGTCACAGAAGTAGACCTCCAGACCGGTGTCGATGCGCAGCTCGGCATGCCGAGCCATCTCCTTGCCTCGGTCCCACGTCAGTGATCGCCGTAGCTGCGCGGGCAGCGTCGTGATGCTCGACGTGATGGCGTCGCGGACGGCTTCGGCGCCGTAGCCAGCGAAGGCGGGTCCGTTCTTGATCCTTGGTTGGGTGCCGTAGCCGTCCATGCGGGGCAGGTGCAGCAACACCGTGAGCCGGGTGGTCCGCTCGACCAGCGTGCCGATCGCGGACCGGTTCAGCCCGATGATCAGATCCCCTTCCCAGTGCCCGGGCACGACACGGTCCTCGACCTCGGCGGGGCGGGCGTTGATCATGACCTCGGGTGTGATGAAGCCGCTACGGCGCTGCCGGGCGCGAGCACGGGGCACGCGCAGCGCTCGACCGGTGCGCAGGCAAGCGACCAGTTCCCGCTTCAGCGCGCCGCGGCCCTGGACGTAGAGCGCCTGGTAGATCGCCTCGTGTGAGA
>CAZDYT010001052.1:0-1529 GCA_964509395.1 uncultured bacterium | reverse complement strand
GTAGGCGCGGACGCAGACCTTCCCGCACGCCGGGTGGATCCCGGCGACGTCGTGGTTCGGCTCCACGCCCACGGCCACGCCGTCTCGGACGACGACCTTGAGGAGGTCGGGGCCCGCCACGCACTGGTAGCAGTAGACCGGCACCGTCTCGATCGTCATCGCCGCACCCCCACGGGCACCCGAAGCCTCAGCGCATCCCCGCGACGACCTTCTTGTGCTCGAGCGCTTCGAAGAAGGCGTCGATGCGGTTCCGCAGCTGCGCCTCGGCGTAGTACCGCGGGTCCTCGAGGTCGGATTCCACGAGCAGCGTCGGGACGCCGAGCTCGCGGGTGAAGTACTCGCGCATGTCCCCCTGCCCCGCGGAGAACAGGCGGCACGACTTGATGGAGTGGATGACGAGACCGTCGGCCTCCCACTCCTCGACGTAGCGCTTGATCTGCCCGTACCGCGCGACGATCGAGCGGTTGGTCAGGTTCTCCCGGAGCATCTGCTCGGCGATGGACTCGAGCGGGCGTCGCGGATCGTGCCGGAACCCCCACTCCCAGATCCCGCCGACCGTCGAGTAAGTCGAGGCGACCGCCACCGCCCCCCAGCGCGTGAAGAGGTTCCGGAAGTTCCGGTAGTAGGGATAGGGGGGCGGCCCCTCGACGACCGTGCGGAAGCGCTCCTCCGTGAGCGGGCCGAGCCCCTGGGCGACGAGCCCCTCGAACTCGGCGACCGCCTCGTCGAAGAACTCCGCGGCCCCGCGAGTGCCCCGGAGCACGTTGATCGGGCCCATCATGTTGATCGCGTCGAAGTACGCGTCGAACGGGGCCGGCCGGGCCTTGCAGAGGTGCTTTACCTGGGAATAGCCCTCCTCGGCCCGGGCGGCGTACCCGAGGATCTCGCGCAGCTCGTCGATGTCGAACCGGTGGCCCGTCACGCTCTCGCAGAGGGCGATCAGCTCCTCGAGCTGGCTCACGACGTACCGGATGTCGGCTTCGCTCGGCTCCGGCGTCCGCCCGAACGGGACGTCGAGCACGAACAGCTTCGAGCCGCTGATGTCGGCGAGGTGCTCGAACCACTTGACGTAGACGTTGCAGCCGACGTAGTTGCACACCGTGATCGTGGGGAACGGGATCGGCTTGCCGGGCCCCATCCCGCCGTCCAGGAAGAGGCCGATGTCGGCCTTCACGTAGGCGCAGTTGTCGCTGGAGTAGCCGGCCTGCTCGGCCTTGAGGATCAGGGGGAGCGACTTGTGGCGGATCGCGTTCTGGAGCGCCGTCACCTCGGGGAACATCGGGAGGACGTGGCAGGCCTGGAGGAGCTCGACGCAGTTGCCCGAGATCATCAGGGCCCCGGTCGGCCGGCCCGCCGCCTCGGCGCCCCCGAGCTCCGCCATCCAGGCGGCCATGAGCTGCCGCGACCGCTCGTGCACCCGGCCCTGGTACTGGCGCTCCGTGACTGGCGCCCCCATCGTTGCCTCCCCGCTCTCAGTCGAAGAGCATCGACTCGACGAACGTCTCGATCTCGTTGCGCGTGCGCTCGAA
>CAZDYT010001051.1:0-1533 GCA_964509395.1 uncultured bacterium | reverse complement strand
ACCGAGCCTACAGCCGTCAAAATTCGGGCTGAGGCTGGTCGCCGGGTAGAAGGGACAGAACCGCCGGATTGTACCCGCAGGGGGGAGGCTTGCCTCGCCCAGGGCGACCCAAGGGTCGCCCCTACAACGTTCGCGCCCGCTCGAGCGCACAGAGCTCGCGTAACCGTGCCTCGATTGCAGGGTCTTGTCGGGCACGGTCTGCGATTCTGGCGGCAAGCACGTCCTGGCGTTCAAAGCGGACGGCATCGGGCAGGCCAGCAATCTGCGGATCAACGAAACTCATTACTGAATCTCGCATAATACAGTGACATCACGGTCAAAAAGAAAGCCCTGTGTGCCGGAGAAACGCCCGGGCGAGAGTGGGCTGACGCGCAACGCGCCGCATGCCGGCACGCAAGGCGGCCTCGACCTCGACGAGGTTGTCGGCACAGAGGTTGGCCAGCTCCTGGCCCTTGACGTTGCCCCAGACCAGCTCAGCGGGGTTGAGGTCGGGCGCATACCCGGGCAAGCGCTCCACGGTCAGCCAGTGTCGCTGGCGCGCCAGGTGCGCGGTCATCTCGCGGCTCTTGTGCGCGGGCAGGCCGTCCCAGATCAACGCGACCGGGCGCCGACGGACCTGGCGCTTGAGGTCTTCCAAGAAGGCGATGAGGTGGAGACCGTTGTAACTCCCGGGCCGCGTCTGGAAGAAGAGTTGACTGCGGCGACCATCCCACCGGAACGCGAGGGCGACCGCGATCGAGAGCTTCTTCCAGTTGAACGCGTGGATCAAGACCGGGGTTTCACCCCGTGGCGCCCAGGTGCGGCGGACCGGCGGGCGCTGCGAGACTCCACTCTCGTCCTGGAAGACGATCCAGGCTCGCCGGCGCCGAGCGTTTTTTTTACCGTGGGCCAGCGCGTCGTGACCCAGTGGCGGATGGCGGCCTCGTTGCGCTCCTTGGCGCGTTTCGCTGGGCGCTGCAAGGTCCAGTCGAGCGCACCCAAGACGCGCCACACGTGGCCGGGATGATAGCGCACGCCCGTCAGGCGCTGGATCACCGCCGCCACGCGCGGCAGCGTCCACAGCGCGGTCGTGAACCCAAACGCGCCCGGCCCCTGGCGCAGGGCCTTCTCCAGTTTGGCCAACTGGGTCGCGTCGAGGCGCGGCTTGCGACCGGCTCGGCCGGCGGCCCGCAAGGCGGTCCGACCGCCCTTGCGCCACGCGCGATACCACCGCATCACGCTCTGGCGGCTGGCGTCCAGTCGCCGCGCGATGGCTCCCTGCGTCTCGCGACCCGCGGCAAACAATCGCGCCGCCTGGTGCCGACGAACTTCCAGTCCGTGAAAATCACGTCGAGGCGCCACATGAGTGCCCATGCCTCCATGATATACCGTCGAGGCTGAGAACGTCACTGTATTATGCGAGATTCAGTAATCCGGCCATGTTGAACGGCCATTCCGGGGGTGGTGGGTTCGCAAAACCTAGGGACCCCTCTCGACTGCGTTTCTCAAACCCTTTCCCCCACTCGGCGCCCGGCGGCCAAGCTGGGCCGTGGT
>CAZDYT010001050.1:0-1534 GCA_964509395.1 uncultured bacterium | reverse complement strand
CAGCCGATCCAGAGCCCGATGACCCCGACCTGCCCCTCCTGGTCGAGCCAGTGGAGGGCCGGATCGTACGAGACGAGCGCCGCCCCGGTGTAGGCGGCGAGGCCCAACGCGACGACCCCTCGGGCCTCGCGCACCCAGCGCGCCGCCACCTTCGGCTGGCCCTTCGCGCGCACCTTCGCCACCCCGACCTACCCCCTCCGCGGGCCGGGTCCCGGCACGGCCTACGCCTCCAGGATGATCGGCAGCACGATCGGCTTCCGGTCGTACCGCTGCGTGATGAACCGCCGGAGCGTCCCGCGGAGGAGCGACTGGAGCACGTCGCGCGCCATCGGCTCCTCGCCCGCCCGCGCCGCCAGGGCCTCGCGGAGGACCGTCTTGGCTTCCTCCAGCACCGCCTCGGACTCCCGCTCGTAGACCCAGCCGCGCGAGGCGATCTCGGGCCCCGCGATGATCTCGCCGGTCCCCCGATCCACGGTCACCACGACGACGACCATGCCGTCCTGCGCGAGGAGCTGGCGGTCGCGCAGCACCACCGCGCCGACGTCCCCGACCCCCTTGCCGTCCACGGGCACGCGGCCGACCGGGAAGCGCTGGAGGATGCGGCCCGACGTCTTGGTGAACTCGACCCCCTGCCCGTCCTCGATCACGAAGACGTGATCGGCCGGCAGGCCGACCTCCTGGGCGAGCCGCCCATGGGCGAGCAGGTGCCGGTACTCGCCGTGGACGGGGATGAAGAACTTCGGCCGCACCAGGCCGAGCATGAGGCGGAGCTCCTCCTGGGCGGCGTGGCCCGAGACGTGGACGAAGGCGACCGGCTCCCAGAGCACCTCCGCGCCGAGCCGGAGGAGCTGGTTCACGAGGCGCGTGATCGTGCGCTCGTGGCCGGGGATGATCCGGGCCGAGAGGATCACGAGGTCGCCCTCGGCCACCTGCACGTCCCTGTGCTCCTCGGCCGCCATGAGGGCCATCGCCGAGTTCGGCTCGCCCTGGCTCCCCGTCGAGAGGATCACCTGGCGGTAAGGCGGCAGGGCCCCGAGCTCCTCCAGCGACGCGATCGAGCCCTCCGGGACCTGGAGGTAGCCCAGCTCGGCGGCGATCCGGACGTTCGTCTCCATGCTCCGCCCGAGGAGCGCGACCCGGCGCCCGGCCGCCGCCGCGAGGTCGAGCACCTGCTGAATCCGGTGGATGTGCGAGGCGAACGTCGCCAGGATGATCCGCCCGGGCGCGCGCCGGACGCGCTCGGCCAGCTGGCGGCCGACCTCGCGCTCGGACGGCGTCGTTCCGGGCCGCTCCACGTTGGTCGAGTCGGACATGAGGCAGAGGACGCCGCGCTCCCCGAGCTCGGCGAGCCGGTGGTAGTCGGAGCGCTCGCCGTCGATCGGGCTCGGGTCGAACTTGAAGTCGCCGGTGTGGACGAAGGTCCCCACGGGGGTCTCGATCCCGTAGCCGACGCCGTCCACGACGGAGTGGGTGACGCGGACCGGCTCGATCCGGAACGGGCCGACATCGACGACGCGGCGCGGCTCGCCCGGGC
>CAZDYT010001049.1:0-1538 GCA_964509395.1 uncultured bacterium | reverse complement strand
GGGGGCCGTCCAGGAGGGTGCCGAACTTCACCTCTCGGTTGCAGACCACGCACGGGCTGGGCGTGCGCCCAGCCCGGTACTCCCGGGCGAAGTCAGCGATCACGGTTTCCGCGAACTCGCGTTCGTGATTGAGCAGGTAGTAGGGAATCCCGAGCTGCCGTGCCACCGCCCGGGCCCCTATCGCGGTCGCCGGGGAGCAGCAGGAGCCAAACCGCGCGGTCTCGTCCTCGGCCTCCGCCCAGGGCGCGGTCCGCAGGGTGATCCCGATGACCTCGTGGCCGGCATCGAGCAGGAGGGCCGCGGCGACCGAACTATCCACTCCGCCGCTCATCCCGACGACAAGTCTTGCCATAATTATATTTAACTTACGTTAATTCAGCCCATCGGCGAGCCGGTCTCGCGCGCCCGACCGGTCAACGCGGCGTGAATCCGGTCAAGATCGCCGGGGGACGCAAAGGGGAGTTCGACCCGCCCCCGGATCAGGGTGCCGACCACACGAACGCGCATGCCCAAAGCCAGGCGCAGCTCCTCCTCCAGGGCTTCTACGTCGGGCGAACGCCGGGGTCTCCGCGGTCGGCTCCGCCGGGTGTGCCGCACGCTGGCCTCAGTCGCCCGCACCGACCAGTCCTGGGCCAGAATCCGCTCGCGCAGCCGAAGCTGGGCCGCCGCCGTCGGAAGACCCAGCAACGCCCGGGCGTGGCCCATCGTCAGGCGCCCCGCCCGAAGGTCTTCCTGAATCACCTCGGGCAGCCGCCGGAGGCGGAGCGCGTTCGCGATGGAGGAGCGATCCTTGCCGATCCGCTGTGCCAGCTCCTCTTGCGTCCAGCCGAACTCGGCCATGAGGCGATGGTAAGCCTCGGCCTCCTCGAGCGGGTTCAGATCCTCCCGCAGGAGGTTCTCCGCGAGGGCCAGCTCCACCGCTTCGGCCTCACCCGCCTCCCGGACGAGGACGGGGACCCGCGTGAGGCCGGCCTGCTGGGCTGCGCGCCACCGCCGCTCCCCCACCAGGATCTCATATCGGTCACCCCGGCGACGCGCCACGATGGGCTGAAGGACGCCCGAGGCTCGGATCGAGCGGGCGAGCTCGTCCAGCGCCTCTTGGCTGAAGGCCTTCCGGGGCTGGTGCGGGTTCGGGCTGAGCGCCTCCGTCGGGACCTCGAGGAGCCGGGCGCCGTCCCCGGCCTCAGCCGGCGGCGGGAGCAGCGCCCCGAGCCCGCGTCCGAGCGCGCGCTTCGTCATGGTCAAGCACCTCCTTGGCCAGTTCGAGGTAGGCGATGGCGCCGGCCGATCGCACGTCATACTGCAGGATCGGGCGGCCATGGCTCGGCGCCTCGGTGAGTCGGACGTTCCGCGGGATCACCGTCCGGAAGAGATGCGCGCGAAAGTATCGCTCGACCTCCGCCCGGACCTGGAGGGCCAGGCTGGTGCGGCCGTCGAACATCGTGAAAACAATGCCCTCGACTCCCAACCGGGGATTGGCGCGGTCCCCCACCAGTCCCAGGGTCTTCATCATCTGGGCGAGCCCCTCGAGCGCGTAG
>CAZDYT010001048.1:0-1548 GCA_964509395.1 uncultured bacterium | reverse complement strand
ACGCCGGTGGGCTGTTCGCCGCGGCAGGACCCGCCCGTGCCACGGCGTTCGTGAATAAGTCGGGTTAAGCGACCACGCGGAGCGGCCATGCCCAGAACGCTCGTCGAGCCTCGTTTCAGCCTCGAGTACCTGTCCATCCTGGACAGCGACGGCACCCTCGACGCCGCCCTCGAGCCCGATCTCCCGCCGGAAACCCTGAAGAAGCTCTACCGCGGGATGCTGCTCGGCCGCCGCCTGGACGAGCGCATGGTGCGGCTCCAGCGGCAGGGGCGGATCGGCACCTTCGCGCCGATCAAGGGCCAGGAGGCCGCGCAGATCGGGAGTGTCGTCGCCCTGCGCCCGACGGACTGGATGGCGCCGTCGTTCCGCGAGACGGCGGCCATGCTGTGGCGGGGCTGGTCCATCGAGAAGATGCTGCTCTTCTTCGCGGGTCGTCTCGAAGGCGGCCAGCCGGAGCCCCACCAGCACGACCTCCCCATCACCATTCCCGTCGCCACGCAGCTGCCGCACGCCGTGGGGCTCGCGTACGCGGCGCAGTACCGCGAGGACGATGCCGTGGTCATGGCGTATTTCGGCGACGGCGCCACGTCCGAGGGCGACTTCCACGAAGCGCTGAACTTCGCCGGCGTCTGGCACGTGCCGATCGTCTTCGTGTGCCAGAACAATCAGTGGGCCATTTCGGTGCCGCTCAAGAAGCAGACCCATTCGCGCACGCTGGCCCAAAAGGCGCTCGCGTACGGCTTCCCGGGCCTCCAGGTGGACGGCAACGACGTGCTGGCCGTCTACGCGGCGAGCCGCGAGGCGGTGGAGCGAGCGCGTGCCGGCGAGGGGCCGACCCTCGTCGAGTGCGTGACCTACCGCCTCGGTGTCCACACGACGGCCGATGACCCGACCAAGTATCGCTCCGACGCAGAGGTGAAGGCGTGGGAGCGCAAGGATCCGCTCGCGCGCTTCCGCGTCTACCTTCAGCGGAAGCGCCTGCTGGAGGACGGGCTCGAGCGGCAGGTCGACGAGGAGATCACCCAGGCCGTCCAGCGCTTCGAGGCCACCCCGCCCGCCGACCCGCTGAGGATGTTCGACCACGTCTACGGCGATCGGCCGCCGCATCTCGAGGCGCAGCGGGAGGAGTTGGCGAGGCGGCTCGAGGACGCCCGGGCCCGGACCGTCGCAGGCCCGCCTGGCGATGCCGAGCCGTCGCCGCCGCCGATGCGCGGCCAGCGGAAAACGAGCCGATGGGCAAACTGAACATGGTGCAGGCGCTCAACCTCGCCTTGCTCCAGGAGATGGAGCGAGACGGGGACGTCCTCATCCTGGGTGAGGACGTGGGCGTGGACGGCGGTGTGTTCCGCATCACCGAGGGCCTCCACACCAAGTTCGGAGGCAAGCGCGTGATCGACAGCCCGCTCGCCGAGGCCGCCATCGTCGGCACCGCCGTCGGCATGGCGCTCTACGGGCTGAAGCCGGTCTGCGAGATCCAGTTCTCGGGCTTCGCGTTCCAGTGCTTCCACCAGATCGAGAACCACGCCGCCCGCTACCGCATGCGCTCGC
>CAZDYT010001047.1:0-1549 GCA_964509395.1 uncultured bacterium | reverse complement strand
CGCCGTAGAAGCGCAGGAACAGGGCCTGGCGCAGCGCAGCGGAGGAGATCAGGGGATCCTTCTCCAATATCGATGCCCGGACCAGTGCCTTGGCCGCCGCGTGCATGGAGCAGCCCATCTTCAGGCGCTCCTCGCCCGAGCGCCGGAGCAGCATCGCTCGGCACCGCCGGGCGACCTCGGGAGAGGTGTCACTCATCCGCGGACCTCGCGGTACATGGAGTCGAGACCCAGGCGGTCCGTCCACTGCGCGAGATACGCATCGTCCAGGCCCGGGACACATGCCAGCAGGTTCCGGACGTCGGCGAGCTGGACCTCCGAGCGGGTCTCGCGAGCCCAGTCGAGCTTGGAGATGATCAGATCCTCCGGCGCCACGGCCGATAGTTCGTGGTCCTCGACCCGGATGCGCCTCCGCCGGGAGAACTCCACGCGCCGGTACTCGCTCTCCTTCCTGACCACGAAGTCCACCTTGACGACCGAGGCGCCGTGGATCAGGTTGAACAGCCCCTGCTCCTCGACCGCGCGCCGCACGGCCTCCCGGTCGACGTAGAAGTCGTCCTGGAACGCCTCGCACAGCCGATCGGCGTCGCCGGTCCCCAGCTCGACGACGATGTCGATGTCGCGCGTCGTCCGAGGGACGGCATAGTAGTTGACCGCCATCCAGCCGGTCACCATGTACGGGATCCCGAGGCCGTCGTGCCGCCGCGCCACCCTCTTCAGAACCTCCAGCTCCTCGCTCACTCCCGCATCCCGGGCCGTCACTCCGGCCGGGCCAGGCCGACGGCCTCCCAGATCCAGGCGAAGTCGTAGGCGGGCCGGCCGTCGCGGCGGGCACGGCCCGCGTGGCCTTCCGGGTCCCTGCGGAGCGGGCTCACCGGCCGTCGTTCCCCGGCCTTCACGCCGGGATGATGGCAAACCGCCCGAGCCGCAGCGGGCGGTAGTCCTGGAAGTCCCGGCGATCCAGCGTGAAGACCCGACGGAGCCGCTCGCGCTCGGCCACGCGGACCAGAGCGGCATCGGCCAGGTCCATCGGGAGGCTCCGGTACCTCCGCATCAGCTCCTTCATCCGGGCGGCGTCCCCATGATCCAGGGGCAACAGCCGCAGCACCTCGGTTTCCACCATCTCCCAGAGCGCGTTCTGCGCTTCCCAGGAAAAGCCCAGCAGGTACATCGCCTCGGTGAGGGCCGGCCAGACCGTCGCCAGGGGATCCCGGATCGATTCGAGCGCTCTTCGGCACGCGGCGTGATGCGGATCGCTCCGATCGAGCAGGGCGACGAGCGGTCCGGCGTCAACGAGAACGGCGTGCACGCGCTCGCCCCTGCACCAGCTCCGCGAACTTACGGCCCGTCCGCTCCGACAGCCGCGCCCCTCCGCTGTCCGCGCAGCCCAGCAGGTGCGCGATCGCCTCGGCGGGAGTTCTCGCGCCCTTCTCCCCGGTCTCGCGCCGGACCAGGGTGGTGATCGCCTCCCGCACGATCTCGGACTTCGTGCGCCTCTTTTCCCGTGCCAGCCGGTTGACCAGGCGCTCGGTCTGAGCGTCCAACCGTACGC
>CAZDYT010001046.1:413-1551 GCA_964509395.1 uncultured bacterium | reverse complement strand
GAGATTAGGCGCCTGATGGCGGCCACGAAAGACCTGTACTCGACGACCGGCCTGCGTCCGTGGACCTATTCGACGCTACTTGGTCTCCTCGTGGTGACCGGGCTCCGGATCAGCGAGGCGCTTGGCTTGAATCAGGACGACGTGGATCTCCCGCAATGCGTGCTCACGATCCGGAGCACCAAGTTCAACAAGACCAGGCTCGTCCCGGTGCACCCGACCACCCGGGAGGCGCTGCGGCGCTATGCGCGCCGCCGTGACCGGGTCTACCCGAGGCCTAGGACGCCAAGCTTCTTCGTCTCGGAGTGGGGCACGCGGCTGGAGCAGTCCTGCGTGAGCCTCACGTTCTACAGGCTGTCGCGCTGGGTGGGATTGCGAGGCCCCACGGACCATCACGGGCCACGGCTGCACGACTTTCGTCACGGATTCGTCGTCCGGACAGTGCTGCGGTGGTATCGCGAGGGCGTCGCCGTGGACCCGCGAATGCCTGTGCTGTCGACGTATATGGGGCACGGGCACGTCAGCGACACGTACTGGTACCTCTCCTCGGTGCCGGAGCTTCTGCAACTGGCCGCGGCGCGGCTGGACCGTTCGCAAGGAGGCATCTCTCATGACGACCTCGGCTGACTTCCCGGGTCTCCTAGAAGCGTACTTCACGGACCGCCTGATGCGCCAGCGACAGGCGAGTCCGCACACCATCGCCAGCTACCGCGACACGTTCCGTCTGCTCCTAAATTTCGTGCAGCTTCGCCTCAAGAAGGCTCCGTCGGCCCTCTCGCTCGAGGACCTAGACGCCCCGCTCATCGGCGCGTTCCTCGACCACCTCGAGAGGGAGCGCGGCATCAGCGCCCGCACACGGAACGTCCGCCTGGCAGCGATCCACTCGTTCTTCAAGTACGCGGCCTTCCACCAACCAGCGCAAAGCGCGTTGATCCAGCGCGTGCTGGCCATGCCGAGGAAGCGGTACGACCGGGCGTCTATCGAGTTCCTGGACCGCTCCGAGGCTGACGCCCTGGTGGCCGCGGCCGACCAGCGAACCTGGATAGGCCGCCGGGATCGAGCACTCCTTCTGCTCGCCGTCCAGTCAGGCCTGCGGGTGTCGGAGTTGGTGGCGCTGCGGCTGATGGACCTCAACCTGGAG
>CAZDYT010001046.1:0-403 GCA_964509395.1 uncultured bacterium | reverse complement strand
GGTGTCGGAGTTGGTGGGCCTCCGCTGCCAAGACGTTTCACTTGGCAGCGGAGCGCATGTCCGATGCCAGGGCAAGGGACGGAAGGAGCGCTGCACACCGCTTCGCAAGGAGGTGGTGACAGTCCTGCGAGCTTGGCTGCGGGAACAGAACGGCCAACCGGCTGACCCCCTGTTCCCCAACGTCCGAGGTGGTCAGCTCAGCCGCGACGCTGTCGAGGACCTCCTCGCCAAGCACGCAAACACAGCCAGCCTCCGTTGCCCATCGTTGAAGGGGAAGCGTGTCTCGCCCCACGTGCTCCGCCACTCAGCGGCCATGGATCTCCTCCAGCACGACGTCGATCGCTCGGTGATCGCCCTCTGGCTCGGCCACGAATCCGTGTAGACGACCCAGATGTATCTTCAC
>CAZDYT010001045.1:0-1552 GCA_964509395.1 uncultured bacterium | reverse complement strand
CAGCATAGTGAAGCACAAGTCAAACGTATGCATTATTTAGTGAAGTCTCAATAAGCCACGACCGCTGGTCCCTCGACCGGATCGCCACTCACGTGCGCGCACCGGATCTCCGGGCAGAGGTCCGTGGAACGGGAGGTTACGGGCGTGCGAGGAGGAAGTCGTACCGTCGGGCCCCATGAATCACCCGGCGGATCTGGACCGTACGGCGGATCACGACACAGAAGACCGGGTGGTCGCCCACCACGAGGAGCCGATATCCTCGAAGTCGAAGCCGTGCATCCCGGGGTTGCCGGCCCGACCTCGGAAACCGCGCGAGGCGTCCGATCGCCCGCTCGACCCGGCCCACGAACGCCCGAGCCGCGCCAGGGTTGTCCCGGGCGATGTAATCGAGGATGTCGAGCAGGTCCTGTTCAGCGGCGGGAAGATACTGGAGGTGGGACGCCCCGCTCACGGGACGCGCGCTCGTAGCCTCCGCATCATCTCGCGGTGCGCGATCCCCCTCGCACCCTTTGCCGCCTGGACTTCCGCCTCGTCCAGTTTCCGGTACAGCTCCAGCTGCGCCTGCAAGCGGTCGTAGTGAGCCTGGCTCATCACCAAAGCGACGCCACGCCTCCCAACCCGCGCCCTGTGCCTTTCGTTGACATCGGTTACCCGCCCTCTTAGACTGGGGGTGCTAGTGGAGGATTATGCTCGTGCCAAAGAAGAAGGCCCCTGCCAGAACGCCCGTCAAGGGCACCGTCTACACCTACACGGTGCTGTTTGAGCCGGCCGCCGAAGGCGGCTACACGGTGACCGTCCCCATGCTGCCAGGCGTGATCACGGAGGGGGACACCCTCGAAGAAGCCCGGGGGCGTGCCAAGGAAGCCATCCGGGGCTACCTGAAGGTCCTCCGGAAGCACGGAGAGTCCATCCCCCAGGAGAGGAAGGTCGAGCTCGGTCGTCCCGTCAAGGAGCGCGTGGCCGTCACCGTCTAGCGGCGTGTGAGCCCCCGCGTTCCCGCTCTCAAGCCGCGGAAGGTGATTCGCACCTTTCAGAACGCGGGGTACATCCTGGACCACATCGAGGGCAGCCACCATTACTTCACCCACCCGACCGACCGGACCGTCCACTTCTCGGTGCCCCACCACTCCGGCGAAATGAAGCGCTCGACCCTGGCCAAGATTCTCAAGCAAGCCAAGATCAGCCTCGCCGAGTTCCTCCGGCACGACCCATAGCGCCGGTTGCGCCGGCGTCCCCGCCTCGCTCGTCCACCAGGGCGAGGGTTTTGTTCTGCCCCAGCGCCTCTCCCTACCGCACGACACCTTCTCTGTCCTGCCGCAGACAGTGGCCCCTGACCAGCGGGCGATCCGATGGGACTACACCACGAGGAAAGTCTTGCTTCGTATCTGCCCTCGAGTGTCCAAGCGGAGCATTAGCCGCAGCTCCAGGCTGAACCCCTCTAGCCCAGCCCAGGCCAACGGGGCCTGCGCCCCAGCTGCTCGGGGCGCAAAAGCGATAAATATTGATCGCTGCATAAATAATAGAAAACAGGCCGGGTCTGTGGTACACATGG
>CAZDYT010001044.1:0-1553 GCA_964509395.1 uncultured bacterium | reverse complement strand
TCGCCGGGCTGAAGGCCCGGCTCGACGAGCTGGAGCGGGGCCGCCCGGCCCGGCACATCGGCAGGTCGGAACGCCCGCTTCGGAGACCACGGTGAGACCGTTAACACTCGGGATGAAGATCTATACGACGGATTGGCACACCTGGTACGGGCTCGACTATGCCGAGGCCGCCGAGCAGCTCCGCACTCTGGGCGTCAGCTTTGCCTTTGTTCTCAACTCGGTGGATTCCGCCCCCGTCAGCGGAACGCCCAGCCGCGTCGCCGACCACTATCGCGATCGAGCCCGAAGCTACAGCGATCACGCCCTGCGGGAGGCCCTCCGCCACGTCGGCATCAGATACTACGCTGCGTTCTCGATGTTCTTCGATCCCACCCATCTCCGACACCATCCAGAGCTGGCTCCCATCAATGTCTTGGGCGACCCGATGCAGCAGGTCGGCTGGTACGTCGGCCTGTGCCCGTCAAGCGAGGATTACCTCCGACACAAGATCCGGGTGATTCAGCGCGTCGCTCGGGAGCTGGAGCCGGATGGGATTTTCCTGACCGTCATTCGCTTCCCGGGCTTCTGGGAGCGCTGGATTGCCGGGTACCAGCGAAGCCCAAGCGACGAGTACTGCTTCTGCACTCGGTGCCTCGATCGGTTCTCCGCCGAGACGGGCATCCAAGTCGAAAGACGCATTGAACCCGGCAACGGCCGGCTGCGGTGGCTGACGACCTACCGCTCCGAATGGACGGAGTGGAAGTGCAAGGTTATCACGGACGTCGTGGCCCGCGTGCGCCGCGCGGCGAGCGAGAGCCATCCTCATTGCGACTTGGTCCTCAACACGGTGCCTTTTCGCACGGGCGACTTCGGAAACGCCATCGAGGAAGTGCTCGGCCAGCATCGCCGACAGTTGGCGCCACTGGTCGATGCGTTCGAGCTCATGACCTACCACCAGGTGCTCAAACGGCAACCATCATTCATCACCGAGGTGGGGAACGAAGCGAGGATCCAGACAGCTAAGCCCATCTATTGCACAGTCTTTACCCGCCCCAGATACCTCGACGGCGTCTACAAGCAGGACGGACGACATCCGTCGATCACCGCCGGTGAAGTCGCGGCGGTTCTCGAGGCGGTCGCGGCCTCTCAGGCGGACGGTGTCGTCCTCCGGTGGGAGGATTACCTGGAAGACCTCCGGGCGACTGACAACACAAAGCTGCGGGTCCTCCATTCTGGCCTGGCCCGCCTCCTGACAGCCCCGCCTAGGCGTTAGCCCGTTGGAGTCATGGCGGCGGAGTAGATGCCACGTCGAGCGCCGCCCGTCTTGAGGTCCACGACGACGGTCCCGCAGAGAGCCAGAGCGCGCACACCGCCTATCATTCTCTGTCGTCGCCGTACAGGAACGGATTCGGATGAGCCCGTAGTGTCCGAATATTCGGCCGAGCCCTTACCCGGTACCCGGTCCGGGATGAGGCCCGGTAAGATCGGCCGATGACGGCCGATCTCTACCCCTTGCAGGTGCTGCTCGTGACCCTCGCGGGATGGGTCAACCGCCACCAACAACACGTCATCGA
>CAZDYT010001043.1:0-1558 GCA_964509395.1 uncultured bacterium | reverse complement strand
CCGGCCGGCATCCTGGAGATCCTCGACCACTACGGGATCGAGCTGAAGGGCGCCGAGGCGGTCGTCGTGGGGCGGTCGCGGATCGTCGGCCGGCCCTTGGCGCAGCTCCTCCTCCTGCGCCACGCCACGGTGACCATGTGCCACACGCGCACCCGCGACCTCGCCGCGCACACCCGGCGCGCCGAGCTCCTCGCCGTCGCCGCGGGGCGTCCGGGCGTGGTCACGGGCGACATGGTGCGGCCGGATGCCGTCGTCGTGGACGTCGGGGTCAATCGCCTGGCCGACGGGCGGCTCGCCGGCGACGTGGATTTCGCGTCGGTGAGCCCGCGCGTGCGCGCGATCACGCCGGTCCCGGGCGGCGTGGGCCCGATGACGGTCGCCATGCTGATGCGCAACACGCTCCAGGCGGCCCGGCGCCAGGCCGGGCTCGACTGAGAGGTCACCGCGATGGCGCTCCCGGCCTTCGATCCCGGTCGGCGGGTCCTCACGGTCTCCGAGCTGACGGCGGCGATCAAGGACCAGCTCGAGACGCAGTTCGGGGGCTTGTGGGTCGAGGGCGAGATCTCGAACTTCCGCGTCCACAGCTCGGGGCACATCTACTTCACGCTGAAGGACGAAGGGGCGCAGGTGCGCGCGGTCCTCTTCCGCAGCCGGGCGCGGCGGCTCCGCTTCGAACCCACCGACGGCCTCCACGTCCTCGCTTTCGCCACTCTCGAGGTCTACGCCGCGCGCGGCGAGTACCAGCTCGTCTGCGAGATCCTCGAGCCGAAGGGCCTGGGCGCGCTCCAGCTCGCCTTCGAGCAGCTCAAGGCGCGGCTGGCCGCCGAGGGGCTCTTCGACGCGGCCCGGAAGCGGCCGCTTCCGATGCTGCCGCGGCGAGTGGGCCTCATCACCTCGCCGACGGGCGCCGCCGTGCGGGACTTCCTGCGCGTGATCACGCGGCGGTTCGCCGACGTCCACGTCCTGATCTATCCCGTGCGCGTGCAGGGCGAGACGGCGGCGCCCGAGATCGTTCAGGCGATCCAGGACCTCAACCGCCTGGGCGGCTCGGACGTCCTGGTCCTGGCACGCGGCGGGGGCTCCCTCGAGGACCTGTGGGCCTTCAACGAGGAGGCCGTGGCTCGGGCCATCGCCGCATCGAAGATCCCGGTGCTCTCGGCCGTGGGGCACGAGACCGACGTGACGATCGCCGACTTCGTGGCGGACCTCCGGGCGCCGACGCCGTCCGCGGCCGCGGAGCTCGTCGTCCGCGAGAAGGTGCAGCTCGTCCGGCAGCTCGAGACCCTGCGGGAGCGGCTCCACCGGGCCGCGCGGCAGCGCGTCGACCGGCTGCGGGAGCGGGTCGCCGACCTCGGCCGCCGGCGGGTCCTCACCGACCCGGCGCGCCCGCTCCGCGACTGGCACCGCCGGCTCGACGACCTCGGGGTGCGGCTCCAGCGCGGGATGACGCGGTGCCACACCCAGGCGCGGGAGCGGCTCGGCGGCGCCGCCCGGGCGCTCCGGCCGGATCTCCTCCGGGCCGCCCTGCGGCACCAGGCGCGCCTGCTCGCGCAGCTCC
>CAZDYT010001042.1:0-1565 GCA_964509395.1 uncultured bacterium | reverse complement strand
GGTAGAGCGCGCGGCGTACGGCTGTCCGGACGGCCTTCGTCGGGGCGTGGGCCTCCGCCGCCGCGAGGGCGGCCGCCGCCTCGGGACTCGGCAGGGTGGCGAGCGCCGCGGCGGCAGCGACGGCCCAGTCGGGGCGCGCGCCGAGGCAGCGGCGGAGCAGGGGGAGGGCCGCGGTCCCGTGTTTCTTGGCGAGGCGCCGCAGGGTGTCGGCCAGCTCGGCAGCCGGGATCGTCGTGACCGCCGCGGCGACGGCGTCGTCGCCGGGGTCCTCGCCGACCAGCGCCTCGAGGGCCGCTCCTACCATTCGTGGATGATACGCACGAACGGCTGGAGCGAGCTCGGCACGTCGGCCGGGCGGAGGTAGACGCGCCTCATGTACTGGAGTGCCGTGGCGTAGCCCTCGAACTGGGCTGAGAGCACGGCGAACAGCCCGGCGCCGGGCGTGAGGGCAGAACGCTCGAAGTCGGCCACGACCTTGTAGGCCCGCTTGCCCTCGCGGACGTAGAAGCCGGTGCTCGCGCGGCGCTCGACGTGCTCGGGAAAGATCCCGGTCATGAAGAGCGTGTAGTCGCCGATGTGCTGCCGGACGTCGCGCTCGCGGAAGGGGTCGAACTGGGGCTCGTCGAACGCCCAGGCGAGTTGGATCTCGAGCAGCATCTCCACGATGGACTCGAGCCGCTGCCCGGCGGCACCGCGCAGCGCGTAGAGTTGATCGGTCCGGGCAAAGCGGGCAAGCAGACTCGAGAGGTAGTCGGCGACGACCGGCTGGCCACCCATCCACAGGTCGTCGAGGCTGCGCCGCACGAGGGGGTCGAAGAAGCGCTTCAGGCTAGGCGCCACGGGCGACTCCGACATCGTCGCTAGTGACTATACCGCACGAGGCGGAACCCGCCAAGGCTCGGCGAATTTCCTTGGGGATGCCGCGCGCCGGTTCGTAGAATCGGCCCGGGAGGATTCGTCATGACGATGACGCAACCGGAGCCGAAGGCGCACACGCCTGAAGAAGAGCTCGAGGAGCTCTACGAGGAAGAGCCGCGCCGCCGCTCGTGGGGGGCGATCCTCGGCGTCGTGCTGGCCCTCGCGGTGATCTTCGTCGGCTACCAGTGGCAACAGGCCACCGGGCGCGAGCACACGCTCCGTTCTCAGGTGCAGGCGTTACGGGCGGACGCCGAGACGCTGCGCCTTCGGGCGGAGGAGGCCCAGCGCGACGTCGAGCTGCTCCAGAAGAAGGTGGCGGCCTTGGGTGCCGAGAAGGCCGCGCTGACCGAGCGGGTTGCCGCTCTCGAGAAGGCAGCCCAGGAGCGCGCGATCGCGGCCCGGGCGGCCGAGCGCCGGCCGGCCGGCCAGAAGAGCGCGGCGCGGGAGAAGGCGCGCCCCACTCCGGTCGTCGCCAAGAAGACCCGCTAGGTCACCCGGAGGGGGGCGAAGCCCCCCTCCGGACCTCCCCGAGGAAGGGGGTTGCGCCGGCGAAGCCGGCGTTCGGAGCGGAACACCTCGAGGCGTTGCGGTGGTTCTTTCGCGAGTGGCGCGATTTCTCCATCAGGCCGCTAGGCCCGTCGGCGGGG
>CAZDYT010001041.1:0-1566 GCA_964509395.1 uncultured bacterium | reverse complement strand
GCTCGGGCCTGCCTCCCCCCGGGAGGAGGCAAGGCGTGCCCGACGGGATTTTTCAGTACGCTGTGTAGGGGGCGAGGAGAATGGCGGGGGCGTTCTGGTGCGTGGTGGAGGACGACCGGCAGGGTCGGCCGAAGAAGGTCACCGCGGAGCTGATCGGCGAGGCGCGCCGCTGGGCGACGGAGCTGGGAGCCGGCGTCGAGGCGGTGTGGCTCACCGACAAGACCGAGGCGGACGGGCTCGCGCAGCTTGCCCGGTGGGGCGCCGACCGCGTTTGGCTCTGGGAAGACCCGGCGCTGGCGCCGTACCGGGGCGAGGTCTGGACGGCGCCGGTCGCGGAGCTCGCGAAGAAGGAAGCGCCGCGCGCGATCTGGGGGGCGGTCACGAGCCGGCACCGCGAGCTGATGGCGCGGCTCGCGGCACGCCCCGGGGTCGGGCTCGCCGCCGATTGCGTGGGCTTCAGCCTCGCCGATGGGCAGCTCGTCGCCACCCGGCCGGTCTACGCCGGCAAGCTCCTGTGCCAGGTACGCTGGAACAAGACCCCGTGGCTCGCGACCCTCCGGCCGAACGTCTTCAAGGCCCCGGAAGAGCAGGACGGCCGGACTCCGGCGGTCGAACGGCCATCGGAGGGCCTGCCGCGGGGCACGACGACGTTCGTCGAGCGGCGCGAGGAGGCGCAGACCGGGCTTCCCGAGCTGACCGAGGCGGAGATCGTGGTCTCGGGCGGCCGCGGGCTCAAGGGGCCGGAGAACTTCGTCCTGCTCGAGGAGCTGGCGAAGGTGCTCGGGGCGGCGGTCGGAGCCTCGCGCGCCGCGGTGGACGCCGGCTGGCGCCCGCACCGCTTCCAGGTCGGGCAGACCGGCCGGACCATCTCGCCCAAGCTCTACATC
This sequence comes from uncultured bacterium, assembly GCA_964509395.1. Taxonomy (GTDB): domain Bacteria; phylum Methylomirabilota; class Methylomirabilia; order Rokubacteriales; family DASRDR01; genus CAZDYT01. Next base: position 679 of record CAZDYT010001041.1, on the reverse strand, counting down.
GGGTGCGGCATCTCGGGCGCGATCCAGCACCTGGCCGGGATGCGGACCTCCAAGGTCATCTGTGCCGTGAACAAGGACCCCGAGGCGCCGATCTTCAAGATCGCCGACTTCGGCCTCGTGGGGGACCTCTTCGAGGTCGTTCCCCTGCTGACGGAGGAGTTCAAGAAGCTCAAAGAGAAGGAGAAGTGAGCCACGGGCTGGCCGCGGCGGGTGGGGCAAGCCGGCGACCGGACCCGCCGCAGCCAGCCCGAAAGCGAGCGCGGAGTGAAGCTCGAGCTGACCGAAGAGCAGCAGATGATCCAGGCCCTCGCGCGGGACTTCGCCGCGCAGGAGGTGAAGCCCATCGCGGCCGAGTGCGACCGTGAGGCGCGCTTCCCCCACGCGACCGTCAAGCGCATGGGCGAGCTGGGCCTCATGGGCATCGCGATCCCTTCCAGCGTCGGCGGGAGCGGCGCCGACGTGCTCTCCTACGTCCTCGCCCTCGAGGAGGTCGCCGTGGCGTGCGCGTCCCACGCCGTGGTGATGTCGGTCAACAACTCGCTCGTGTGCGATCCGGTCCACCACTTCGGGACCCCCGGGCAGCACGAGCGCTTCCTCGCCCCGCTCGCCTCCGGCAAGGCCCTCGGCTGCTTCGCGCTGACGGAGCCGCAGGCCGGCTCCGACGCGCGGAACCAGACGA
>CAZDYT010001040.1:0-1567 GCA_964509395.1 uncultured bacterium | reverse complement strand
CGCGCTCGACTCCAGGTCAACAACGCCCGCCTCGGCACGGCGCTCGCGGAGCTTCTTCGCACGGGTCGGGTCCGGCGGACGAAAGCGGGCTGGGGCGCTACCGACTCGGCGCAGAGCCTGTTTCGTTCCAACTCCTAGGCGCACGCGTTGGAACGGAACACGGAACACAGCTCCGCAGGACCTGGGGGTTCCTCGCCGTGCCATCCTGAGTGCAACGACCCCTGCCACGGGGCGATCGGGTGGGGCACAGGCGCGGTGCTGGTGGGCGGCGGGGAGTTGCTGTTACCGGCCCCTCGTCGGGACTCCGCCGGTGCCTCAATCCGCGCCTCAGTCCGTTTCCTGTGCCCCCCTCCCTCATCCCGGACGGCGGGATTTCCCCAGTCCGGTTGGAAACGAGGGCATGTCCCGTCACAGCCTTCCCGGTCACGCCGGCAGCTCAAGCTCTGGCGAGCGTCCCCTGCCGGCGCGGCGGTTTGCTGCGCGGTTCGGCGAGCCTCGCATGAGCTGCCACGCTGGACGGCATTATCCTGCCGCCCTGGCCTACACACTGCGCCCACCCACCCCCGCCCAGGGCTCCTTTGCTCCGGAGACATTACTCTCCCTCACCGCTACTATGAGCCCATGTGCGGATCCCGATGCCTCTCGCAGCCCCTTCAGTGTTGGCACCTTATAAGCCACGTCCTCGCCGCTCGCGCCAGCCACGGCTGGTCATCGGGACCGTCCCGACTTTCCTCTGCTCACCCATCCTGAAGTGCCACGCCCTCTATGCCGGCGGCTCGTCAGGTGCACTTGACCAGTACTTCCCCGACGACTTCGGCCTTCGCCTCGTTGCACCGGGCTCGGCGACCGCAGCGTCCCACAACGGTTTCACGTGGGGGTGTTTGTCGACACGGCAGGCATTCGCTAATGTTGTGGCCCTCCAGATTGCTCGCCCTCCTGACCGTTCGGACCGCTGTCGCGGCCCACGAGGACTTTTACTTCCGAGCTTGCTACCGATTCGTTACCTCCTCGGCAGTCGGATATAGCTACCCGGCCGACTGGCCAATTGCCGGGGCTGGTCTTCCACCAGCAGGGTGAGCAGCCTCGTCGGCTGCACTGCAACGCAACACCACTCACTCCGGGTGGGGGACAAAAACGCCGGGGGCTCGGGGGCAGAGCCCCCGCGCGGTTACCTTTGAGGCCCCTCAAATCACGACGCGAATCTGGGACCATCCGCACGCTGGAATGCGGGCCGGTACACGAGGGCCGGGCTGGGAGCTGGTGCTTCCCGAGCCGTCGAGGGTCACGAGCGCAGCCTCGTCCTTCGTCTGGTCCGGGCCGGCGTCGGCGGTGGGCGGCCGATAGGTCGGACCGATCTCAGCGCGGGCCGGCTCGACCGGGCGGGGGTCACGGCCTTCGCGGCCGCGGTGCGCGAGGGCCGCAGGAGGCACGACGGCAAGCCCTGGTCCACTCCCTACATCCAGGTGCTGCTGCTCGTGATCAAGCGCTGGCTCGCCTGGGGCCGCGCGCGGGGGTACCTGATCGACGAGGGGAGCCACCCACGGGGCAGGGTCGAATAGAGAGCCCC
>CAZDYT010001039.1:0-1568 GCA_964509395.1 uncultured bacterium | reverse complement strand
GGTTCTCCTCACCTTTCTGTGGGTAGCTGGACCGTGATCCCGCCGCAGCAGAGGTAGATCATCGCGATCACCGCGGCCGCTGAATGGTGTCCGTAGCCGCGGTGGTTGATCAGCCGGATCTTGCTGTTGAGGCCCTCGAGCTTGGAGTTGGACAGCCCGAGCTCGACGGCGGCCAGGATGCGGTCGCGGTTGCCGCGGATCGTCTTGGACAGGGCGACGAAGGAAGGGATGCGGCTGCGGCACGCCCACGCCAGCCACCAGTCGAGATGCCGAGGCGCGTCGGCCGGACGGCGGAGCCGGTAGAGGTCCCGCAGCCCCTCCTTGAGCTGCCAGCAGCGGTAGAGCACCGACCGCTCGCGGCGAAGCGAGCCGAGGATCTCGAGCTGCGCGTGGCTCAGGTCACCCGGGTCCTTCAGCAGCGCCCACCGGGTGTGTTTGACCCACCTGGGCCGATCCGGAGGCGGCGGTGGGACGTCGCCGCGGGGGCGTCCCCGGGGGCGTGTGGGCGGCGGGTGAAGCCGGCGTTCCTCGTTCCACGCCCACCGGCGGGCCTTCTCGACCGCGTCGTTGGCGAGCTTGACCACGTGGAACGGGTCGACGCACTGGCGAACGTGTCCCGCCTTGGTGGTGGTGGCCTTCTCGTAGGCGCCGCCCATGTCCAGCGACACGGCCTGCAGTGCGGCGCAGCCACCTGGGCCGAGCTCGTCGTAGAACGCCTCGAGCACCGCGTGGTCCCTGCCCTCTGCCGCCCACACGACCGCGCCACCTCGATCGTGGTCGGCCACGACCGTGAGGTAGCGGTGGCCCTTGCGCCAGGACACCTCGTCCACGCCGATCCTGAACAGCCCCTCCAGCCGGGCCGGATCGAGGGCCTCGGCGACGACGCGGATCACGGCCCGGTGGACCGAGGCCCAGGAGACGCGCAGCAGCCTCGCCACCGTGGTCTTGTCGCAGCGTTGGGCGAGGAAGCCCACGAGGTCCTCGAGGTCGCGCGTGAGTCGGGCGCCCGGGCGGGCCCAGGGCACCTCCTCGGTGCGCACCCGCCCGCATGCCCAACACTCGAGCCGACGGATCTCGGCCTCGAGGAACAGCCGGCACGCCCCGAGGTCCAGGTGCCGCCACCGGCGCACCGATCGGTCGTAGGTGGCGCGGGTCTGCCACCCGCACGGGCAGCGGAGCTTTGCTCGGCGCAGGCGGAGCCGGGCGACGATGCCTGAAGGCGTGAACTCGACGGTCGTGACCGATGCGCCGGAGATCTGCAGCATCGTGTTGAATGCCGTGGTGACGCGCACGTGTTCCCCTCCTCGGGGAAGGCTCGGCTGCCAGGTCAAGCCGAACCCTACGAGCGAGCAGCACGTGCGCGTCCTTCGTGTCGCCCTCCAGGCGTGAACAGGGGGAGACGTCCCTGCTCAGCGGTGGTGCTGGAGGTGGATAGGCTGCCTCAGGGACCCACGGGAACGTTAGGAGTCCCGAACTTACCAAGGATTACCCGCCCGGCACCGCCCATTGGGGTACCAACAGATCCAAATGGAAGCAAGGTCACTGGTACGTCATCGGAGAGGACAAGA
>CAZDYT010001038.1:0-1571 GCA_964509395.1 uncultured bacterium | reverse complement strand
CGTCGAGTTGGTGAACACGCAGGTGGACTGTAGGTCCACGTGCGCGATCTTGTAGACGCCGATGCCCATCATCAGGGTGAGGTCGGGGATGAAGGTGAAGATCGGGTAGGCGCCGACGTCGGCCGTCACGTGCATCCGGAGGGCCGTGATCGTGCCGTCCTCCTCGACGGCGGCCTCGACATCGGTCACGTGCGCGCGCCCGTGGGTGGTGGCCGTCATGTGCTCGACCCGCGTCTCGGACCAGCGGAGCGGGAGCCCGTAGAGACGCGCCAGCGCGGCGAGCACGGCGTCCTCCGGATAGACGCCGAACTTCACCCCGAAGCCGCCGCCGACCTCCGGGGCGATCACGCGGATCAGGTTCTGCGGGAGCCCCAGGGCCGCCGCGAGGTCGTTGCGGAACACGTGGGGCGCCTGGGTGGTCGCCCAGACGACGAGGCCGCCGGTCGTCGGATCGGGAGCGGCCAGCGTGGCGCGGGGTTCGAGCGGCACGCCACAGAGCCGCTGGTTGATCATCCGCTGCCGGACGATGTGGCGGGCCCGCCTGAAGGCGCCGTCCGGGTCGCCCGCCCGGATCACGTGGGTGTGCTCGACGTTCCGGGGCGCGTCGTCGAAGAGCAAGGGCGCGCCTTCCGCCATGGCCTCGAAAGGATGGACCACCGCGGGGAGCGGCTCCCAATCGACGCGAACGTCGGCCACCGCGTCGGCCGCGATCGCCTCGGAGGTGGCGACGACGGCGGCGACCGCTTCGCCGACGTGGCGCACGCGCCCGACGGAGAGCGGGGCGTGCTTCCGCCCGAGGCGGCCCGGGGTCGAGCCGCCACCCTCCGTGGACCCGGACGCCTCGATCGGCAGCGGCGCGCAGTGTCCCCTGAGATCCTCCCCGGTGACGACGGCGACGACGCCGAGACGCGTCCGTGCGGCGGCCGGGTCGATGCCGCGGATGCGCGCGTGGGGGTAGGGGCTCCGGACGAAGGCGACGTAGCGCATCCCGGGCAGCTTCAGGTCGCCCACGTAGGTCGCGGAGCCGGTGATGAGCCGAGGGTCTTCTTTCCGCTTGACCTCGGCACCCATGAGCTTCACGGCCACGCCTCTTGCTCCGGTGCGGGGTTCGGTCGCGCTGCGTGAACGGCCGGGAGATGCAGCTGAGTGTAGCACGTTCGCCCACGCGATCCGATGCCGCTTCGGCCCGGGCGCGGAGGCCCAATCCCGATGGCGCGCCGCGCCCGGCGTGGGCTATGCTGGGGCGCAGAGGGGACGGGTCGGTGCCGCGAACCGGGCGTTTGAGGCGCCTACGAGCCGGGAGGAGACACAACAGCCTCGAGAGTCGATTCCGAGGAGACAGCCGCCATGAATGCTGTCGCATCCCGTAACATCAAGCTCATCAGCCACTCGGACCTCGGTGGTCGCGGCGATGGCGTCCAGATCATGGTCCACCGCGGCTACGCCTATATCGGCCACACGTTCAGCAACGGGATCACCGTGGTGGACGTGCGCGATCCGAAGCACGCGAAGGTGGTCGACTTCATCGCCTGTCCACCCAACACCCGGGCCATTCACCTGCAGACCCACGG
>CAZDYT010001037.1:0-1572 GCA_964509395.1 uncultured bacterium | reverse complement strand
TGGCACCGCCGCCCAGTGCCGGGCCTTCGCCCTGCTCGACTGACGCGTCGGGCGTCGGGGCGGCCGACATCGCCTGGCTCTCTGGCAAGAAAATATCAGGCGTGCCTCCGTGGCCAGCGCCCGTCATTTACAGGCTCGCGGTATCGAACTCTTCATAGTGCCTCGCTGACGGTGCCTCGCCGACGGCGTCAGCGGGGCGGGCGGCTCCGGTGAGCGCGAGGCGCCGCGGGCGGACGGTCAGGCCTTGGGACCCGAGCGGCCCCAGAGTCGCGCGGTCGCGAGGGCCGCTCCGTCCCTCAGGGCACGGAACTTGGCCCACACCACGCTCTCCGCGACCATCTCCGACCCGGCGAAGGTGCCGAAGCCGCAGTCCGCGGACGCGATCACGCGGCTCCGGTCCCCGACCGCGTCCACGGCCTGGCAGATCCGGTCGGCCACCACCTCCGGGTGCTCGACGAAGTTGGTCGTCGAGTCGATCACGCCGGGCAGGAGGAGCATTCCGTCGGGTAGGGGCAGGCGCTTGATCACCTTGTACTCGTGCTGGTGGCGGGGGTTCGCCAGCTCGAGCGACAGGGCGCCGACCCGGGCGCGGTAGAGCAGGGGGAGGATCGCCTCCAGGGGCACGTCGTGCGTGTGGGGCCCGTCGTAGTTTCCCCAGCAGACGTGCAGGCGGATCCGGTCCGGCGGGATGGCCGCCGTCGCCTGGTTGATCGCCTCGACGTGGGTGGCCACGACCTGGAGGAATCGGTCCAGCGGCTCGTGCTGGAAGAGTCGCGCCCGCTCCATGGCGAGATCCGGGCAGTCGAGCTGCAGGAGCAGGCCTCGGGCGTGGATCAGCTCGTACTCCTGCCGCATCTCGCGGGCGAGCGCGAGGACGTAGCGCTCGTGGGAGTCGTAGTAGGCGTTCAGGTGGATGGTCGCGATGATGCCCGGGGACGCCGCGGTCAGGAAGCGCTCGGCGAACGTCTGCGGATGCGCGTCCGTCTGCCGGAGGAGGCGATCGCATTCCCTGGCGGCCTGGCCCAGGTCGGCGTAGGTGACCTCGGCCACCGCCTGCGGCGCGTTGCCGATCCGGGCGGCCGAGTGGCGCCGCGCCGCCAGCAGGGCGGCGTAGTCGGGGAAGTCGACCAGGTCCCGCGACAGAGGACGCCGGCTCTCGCCGCCGAACCCCCGCATGCGCCGGGTCACGTAGGTTGCGAATCCCGGCCGGGACTGTTCGCCGTCGTTTCCGATGTCGATGCCGACCTCCAGTTGTCGGTGAATGACCGCTTGGACGGCGGCCTCGACCTCTCGCTCGAGCCGGGCGCCGTCCACAGCCTCGCCCCGGTCCTGGCGGACCAGGAGGTCGCGCAGCACCGGGTTGCGCGGCAGGCTGCCGACATGGGTCACCAGGATTCGCTCGTCACTCCACCGCACGACTGGCTCCTTCCTTGCCGCGCCAGAGCGGCGAGAACACGATGACGCTGTCCCCGAGGCCCACGACCCCCCGGCCAGGATAGGCCATCCGGCCGCGCGTCGCCATCGGGCGTATCGCGCCATCTAAAATGTTACCGAGCGGAGAGGCACGCGCCA
>CAZDYT010001036.1:0-1573 GCA_964509395.1 uncultured bacterium | reverse complement strand
CCGGCGGTACCTATGGCTACGACCTGGTCGGCACGGACGGCAAGCGGGCCGGCAAGGGGAACTGGGCCGGCGTTTTCTCCTGCCGGGCCGACGGCGCCGGTGTCCGGGTCGAGTGTCACGCCGGGATCAACCCCGTGGAGGTGATCTTTACCTCCGAGGGCGACATGCTCGGCACCTGCGCCATCTTCGACCGCGGCGGCGGGCGGACCGACGCGTTGGTTCACTGGGTCCATGGGGCCTCGTATGCCGAGCGTTTGCGGGCGCCCACCCTGAAACAGACCGGTCGTTACTTGCCCGCCGTGAGCCGCTGGGGTCAGGTGGCCCCGTCCGGCCTGGTCCGCTACCGGGGGACGCACCTCGGCTTCCGCGACAACCTCTTCGCCTGCCTGTTCAATGCGCATTCCGTCGTTCGCGTCCGGCTGCAGCGTGACGGAGCAACGTTCCGGGCCGAGGACGAGGTCTTCCTCGACTCTCCCAGTATTGATTTCCACCCGGCCGACGTGCTGGAGGATGCCGACGGCAGCCTGCTGGTCGTCGATACCGGCGGTTGGCTGACCCTGGGTTGCCCCACGTCGAAGATCGCCAAACAGGAAGTCTTTGGGGCCATCTACCGGGTGAGGAAGGTTGGTGGGTCCACGCCCTCCGACCCGCGGGGCATGAAATTAGAATGGACAAAGGCGGAGGCGGCTGACCTCGCCCCGCGTCTGGACGACCAACGGCCCGCCGTGAGGGACCGGGCGGTGGCTGCGCTCGCCGGATGCTCCGACCGGGCGGTGCCGGCACTCGGCAAGGCGCTCCAGCCCCCAAGCAGTATCCGCCTCCGGAGGAACGCGGTCTGGACCCTGGCAAGAATCGGGACCCCAGGAGCGCGGGCGCTCTTGTGCCAGGCCCTTGCCGACCGGGACGCGGGCGTGCGGCAGGCCGCGGCCTGCGGACTGGGGAACCTGCGCGAGTCCGGTGTGGTCGCCGCGCTGATGAAACTGGTCGTGGACGATGAGCCCCGCGTCCGCCGGGAAGTTGCCACTGCCCTCGGCCTGATCGGCAGCCCCCAGGCTGTGCCGGCGCTGCTGCAATCCCTCCGCACCGGCCGCGAGGAGTTCCTCCAGCATGCGCTGATTTACGCCCTCATCGAAATCAATGATGCGGCCGCGACGACGGCCGGCCTCGCCGACCCGGCGCCCCATGTGCGCCGGGCGGCGCTGATCGCCCTCGACCAGATGCCGGACGGCCGGTTGACCCGCGAGATGGTTGCGCCGCTCCTCGGCACGACCGACCCCGACCTGCAGCGTGCGGCCCTCGACGTGGTCGCCAAACGTCCGGGCTGGGCCGGCGAGATCGTCGGCCTGCTCAACGGGTGGCTAAAGGCACCGCGTCCCGATCCGACACGAGACTCCATGATCGCCGGCGCGGTGCTGGCCTTCCCGCGCGACGCGAAGGTTCAGTCCGTGGTGGTCGAGGCCCTCACCCGGCCGACAACGCCGCGGGCTACCGTCCTATTGCTCCTGGAAACGATCGCTCGCTGCGAGCTGGACAAACTCCCGGCGCCATGGGTCGAAGCACTGGCCAAGCTCCT
>CAZDYT010001035.1:0-1573 GCA_964509395.1 uncultured bacterium | reverse complement strand
CGCGCCGGCCGGGAGCGGAGCCGGGCTGCGGGCGGTCGGATTCGATCCGGGGCTCGCGGAGACGGGGTTCGCGGCGATCCAGGGAAGGCGGGGTGGTGTCGCCCTCCTGGGCACCGGGGTCCTCCGAACCCGTTCGGTCGACGCCCTCGAGGTGCGACTCGAACAGATCTTCGAGGGCGTCCTCGGCGTCCTGGAATCCTTCAGTCCGGATCTGCTGGTGGTCGAGGACGTCTTCAGCGTGCCCGCCGCCCCGCGGACCGCGATCCTGATGGGGCACGCGCGGGCGGTCATCTGCCTCGCGGCGCGGCAGCGGAAGCTGGCGATCCTGAGCGTGACGCCGGCCGAGGTCAAGCGCGCGGTCACGGCATCGGGCGCGGCGCCCAAGGGACAGGTGGCGCGCGCGGTGCAGGCGCTGCTGGGCCTGCCCGCCCTCCCGCGTCCCAGCCACGTGGCGGACGCCCTCGCGCTCGCCTTCACCGGACTCTCGCGGGCCCGGGGGCTCGGGGGGCGATGATCGCGTCGCTGCGCGGCCGACTCCGCCGGCGGCTCGAGGATCGCGTCGTCGTGGAGTCCGCCGGCGTGGGGTACGAGGTGGTCCTGCCGCCGGTCGTCGGGAGGAGCCTCGGGGATGCGGTGGCCGGCGACGGCGAGGAGGCGTCCGAGCTGGCCCTCGTGATCTACTACCACGCGACGCGCGACCAGCCGCGGCCGGTCCTGATCGGCTTTACTCAGGAGCTCGAGCGCGAGTTCTTCGAGCGCCTGATCACCGTCAAGGACGTGGGGCCGCTGGTGGCGGCCCGGGCGCTCGTGGCGCCGGTTCCCGAGATCGCCGAGGCGATCGTGCGGAAGGACGAGCGGTTTCTCCGGCGCCTGCCCGGGATCGGCCCCCAGAAGTGCCGGAACATCATCGCGCAGCTCGAGGGCAAGGTCGCCAAGTACGCGCTCATGCCGCGCGCCGAGCTGCCCAAGCCGCCGGTGGAGCCGGGCGAGGACGTGGTGCGCCGGCTCGTCCGGGAGGTGCTCGTGCGCCAGCTCGGCCTCCGCCCGAGCGAGGCGGATCAGTCGATCCGCGAGGCGCTGGCCCGGCAGCCCGGCCTCGACACCCCGGAGGCCCTCTTCGAGGAGATCTACCGCGCCCGCCGGGGTGACACGTGATGGACGAATCGCTGCTGAGCCGGCTCCCGCTCGCGGAAGAGGCGCAGTTCGAGCGCGCCCTCCGGCCCCAGCGGCTCGACGAGTACATCGGCCAGCGGGACACGGTCGAAAGCCTGCGGGTCTCGGTGCAGGCGGCCCGGCAGCGCGGCGAGTGTCTCGACCACGTCCTCCTCTACGGCCCTCCGGGCCTGGGAAAGACGACGCTCGCCTACGTGCTCGCCAACGAGATGGGCAGCGAGATCAAGACCACCTCGGGGCCGGCCCTCGAGCGGGGCGACGACCTCATGGGCATCCTCACGAGCCTCGATCCGCGCGACGTGCTCTTCATCGACGAGATCCACCGCCTGCCGCGGGTGGTCGAGGAGCTGCTCTACCCGGCGATGGAGGACTTCGAGGTCAACTTCGTCGTCGAGAAGGG
>CAZDYT010001034.1:0-1573 GCA_964509395.1 uncultured bacterium | reverse complement strand
AAGAGAAGAAAGGATTGAGGCATGAGTGACAACGGCTTGGGGTCGTTTACTGAGGTCACCCTTCGAATACCGGTCGGCTGCGACAACGTGTTGCCTGAGGCCAGTCAGGCATTCGTCGCGACGCCCGAGGTCCAGGATCTGGCCGAACGCGCCCTCCTGTACCTCCACGCGGGCTACCCGGTGCACTTCTCGGGCCCGGCCGGAACCGGCAAGACGACGCTGGCGTTACACGTCGCGTCAAAGCTGGGCCGTCCGGTCTCGCTCATTCACGGCGATGACGAGTTTGGCAGTTCCGATCTGCTCGGCAGCGACCATGGGTACCGCAAGTCGAAGGTGATCGACAACTTCATTCACTCGGTCTTGAAGACCGAAGAGGAAATGAAGAGCCTCTGGATGGACAACCGGCTCACCACAGCCTGCCGGAACGGGGATACGTTGATCTACGACGAGTTCACCCGCTCGCGTCCCGAGGCCAACAACGCGCTGTTGAGCGTGCTCGGCGAACGGATCCTGAACTTGCCCAGACTTCGCCGCAACGGCGAAGGATACCTGGAGGTCCATCCCGAGTTCCGCGCGATCTTCACCTCGAACCCCGAAGAGTACGCCGGCGTTCACAAGACCCAGGACGCCCTGATGGACCGGCTCGTCACGATCCGCATGGGGCACTACGACCGGGCCACGGAGATTGCGATTACGGCGGCCCGGTCGGGCATCTCAGAGAGCGCAGCCGAGGTCATCGTGGACATCGTGAGAGAACTCAGAGGTGTCGGGGTGAATAACCATCGGCCCACGATCCGGGCATGCATCGCGATCGGGCGCATCCTCGCCAGCAGCCCCACGCAAGCACGGTGGGACGATCCGATCTTCCAGCGCGTCTGCCGGGATGTCCTCAACACCGACACGGCAAAAGTCACTCGCGGCGGCGAGTCGCTCATGCCCCAGAAAGTCGACGAGGTCGTTCGGAAGGCGTGCGCCTCTCGGATCAGGCACCCCTGGGCCCGGAAAGGATAAGCCGATGTCGCTACCGCGAAAGACCATGCGGGACATCAAGACCCTTTCGGGCAGGGTCGACCGTGTCGCGAACCCGTACATGGCCTACATGCAGATCACCTGCCTCGAGATGGAAAAGGCGCGCAAAGGGCGAGAAAAGGAGAGCACGCTGCAGCGCCTGCAGATCCTCGACGCGCGGCTGCGCGACATCGAGCGAGAGAAGGCTTCCCTTCTCCACGCGCTTGCCGAGCGCGGCGGTGCTCCCGCGGCAGCGGCCAGCCCTGGTCGCCGACCGGCGTTCAACGGGGGCGTAGGCGGCCTCAAGCTTCGATATTGAAGCCGGGGTGCGTGATGCTGACCATGCGAACGGTTACCCACATCCGCGGCGCCCGCAACGTGAAAGGGTTCCGGGCGTGCCCGGCATCCACCGGCGTGCTCGCCCTGGCGCAGGATGCGAGGCGGCTCGTTCGGGCCGAGGTCGGCCAGTCCAACAGCGAGTCGCGGCGACGCTGGCTTGTCCGGCTGTGGGAGGCTCACCAGGCGCGTGTCCGCACCAGGAATGCCTTTCAGCATTCGAGGGAAC
>CAZDYT010001033.1:0-1577 GCA_964509395.1 uncultured bacterium | reverse complement strand
GAATGCTGTCATTGTCATCGCCTCCTCATTGCCGCTCACTTCCTCACGTGGGCCAGAACCCGTCGCGTCCTTATACTGGCGCGTGGGCATGTCCATCGCGCCACACCCCACAGGCGCCCCGCGAAGCGAACGTGTGGCTTAGGCTCGCTCAGAACTCGGGGGGCTGCGACCACACGAACGTCCCTGCTGACCGAGCGGACGGACAACAGAAGCGTCGAAGGATTCTCCGGAGACCCGGTGGGGCGTGCGAAGCCTCCTCGGACATCCGATCTTGAAGTGGCTGGACTCTACGCCACCCTCCGAGGCCGGTCAAGCCGCTTCTTGACCCTCAAGGGCCACGTCCCAAGCTTGCGGCACCTGGCTCGCTGGAGGCTCCTGCATGCAGTGGTCCCGGTGCGAGACTGAGAACCCTCCACAGGCGACCCGAGCCGAGGTGAGCCCGGAGAGGCTCACGGCTTGCCAGGTTCGCCTCCACCCTGCCGCGGGGGAGGTCCGGAAGGAAGGCGGAGCGCCCCCCTCCGGGTGACCTAAGGGTACGAGGGCCGGACCGTCACCTGGACGCCGTTCCGGATCACGCCGATCGGGATGAGCCGCCGGGGGGCGCTGATCTTCTCGCCGACCGTGTCTTCCAGCGTGAAGCGCCCCTCGCGCAGGTCGAGCAGCGTCACGTCGGCCGCGGCCCCGGGCTTGAGGGTGCCGAGGGCGGCCGCGCCCCGCAGCAACCGGGCCGGCGCCGCCGTCGTCATCTCGACGACCTCGTCGAGCGCCAGGCCAAGGTGGAGGAACTTCGACATCGTGGTGGCGAGGTCGAAGACGGGGCCGTCGAGGTTGTACGCGTGGAGGTCGCTCGAGATCGTCCCGGGGCGGAGGCCCTGCGCGAGGGCTTCGCGGGCGACGGCGAACGCGAACGACCCCTTGCCGTGGCCGACGTCGAAGTTCACGCCGCGGCCGGCGGCCCGGCGCGCCTCGGCGAGGACCGCGCCCTTCGGGTCCAGGATCCCTTCGGCGCGCCCGTGGAAGCAGTGGGTCAGGACGTCCCCCGGCCGCAGCTCGTCGAGAATCTCGGCGAGCGGGATGGGGGTATCGCCGACGTGGACCATGATCGGCAGGCGCGCCGCCTCCGAGGCCTCGAGGGCGGTCTTGAGGGCCACCCGCGCGTTCTGGCCGACGATGTCGCGGGAGAGCCGCACCTTGATCCCCTGGATCAGGTCGCGGTGCGCCTCGATCGTCCGGAGCGCCGCCGCCTTGTCGATGAACGGGATCAACTCGAGCTCCCCCACGGCGGGCGAGAGCATCCCGGTGGCGCTCAGGTTGAGGAACGGCAGGATCCGGGTCTGCGCGACCTCGATGACGTACCGGCGGAACAGCGGAAAGGTCAGGGCCCCCGCTGACCCGGCATCCACGACCGTCGTCGTCCCGGTGGCGAGGCAGTGGGGATCAGGCTCGATGCCGTAATGGGAGCCGCCCCAGAAGACGTGGACGTGGAGGTCGATCAGCCCCGGCACGACCAGCGCGCGGCGGGCGTCGACGACCTCCTCGCCGGCGTGCGGCTGGAGGCTGTCCCCGACCTCGACCAC
>CAZDYT010001032.1:0-1583 GCA_964509395.1 uncultured bacterium | reverse complement strand
GGCGGCGGCTGGGCCGCGACCGTCGGCGGCGCGGGTCTGTCGAGCCGCACGACCTCGAACGCCAGCGACGGCACGTCCCGACTCTCCGCCTTCACGAGCTGCCGCGCCTCGGGGGCGTACCAGAACGTCAGATCGACCGCGCGGGCGTGCTCCCCGTACGTCGTCGGGGCGGGCTCGATCGCCAGGGAGATCCGATACGCCTTGAAGGTCCCGGCGGCCACCCGGACGTCTTCGTAGGCCTCGACCTTCCAGGTGAAGTCTCCGTTGGCGACGTTGGGCGAGATGTACGGCGGAGGCCGCCAGGTCCCCGGCGTGCGGCGGACCTGCCCAACCGTGAGGGGCCAGTGGAGCACGGGCGCGGCGTCGAACGTGACGAGCGACCGCGCCGTCCGGACCCTGGCGAGCGTGAGGTTTCGCGTGAGGTGAATCTCCTGGCCGGGCCCGGCGGTGAAGATGTAGAGGTCGTCCTCGATCCGGGTCAGTGCGTAGTTGCCGTCGTTCCGGATCCACTTCTCGCCGAGGGCGTAGGTCGGGCGCTCGGCGCGCGGCGCCTGGGCCTCGGTGGGCAAGGCGAAGGAGAGCCCGGCGAGGCCGGCCAGGAGAAGCAGCACGGAGCGGATTCCACGCATCCGGACCCTCCCGGGGAGCCGATGCCTGCCGGAGCAGACCTGAAGGCACCGCCCCCCTGGTGAGGAGATTATAGGCCCAATGCCCCAGGACGGCGTCAAGCCGCGGGGGGACGGTGACGGGGCGGCTGGTGGCTCCGAGGGCCGGCCCGGCGCGGCGAGCGCGTCGCGAATGCGGCCGATCGCCTCTCCTCCGCCGGACGCCCGCGGCGGTCACCGGAGCGCCGGGATCACCTCGGCCATGAACGCGCGGACGGTGGGGCGCCAGTCCTCGGGCGAGGGCGGGCGGATCGAGACGCGCTCGACCCCGAGCGCCCGGAGGGCCCGGATCTGGGCGACGACGTCGGCCGCCGTCCCGCCGAGCGCGAACGCCTCGACGTACTCGTCCGGCAGGAACGCCGCTTCCTCGACGGCCTGCGCCCACTCCGCCGAGTGGACGAGGTCGTACCGCGCGTAGTCGCCCTCGAACCGGTCGAGCTCCCCCCGGACCGCCGGGTCGAGCGGGAGTCCGGCCACCTCGCAGAGCCGGGGAAAGCGCTGGCAGAACCACGAGACGCTCGGCTTGAGGCGAGCGCGCGCGCTCGCCCGATCGCCCGTGATCGCGCAGAAGAAGAACGCAACCACCGCGAGGTCGGCGGGCCGCCGGCCGCCCGCCCGCGCGCCCGCCTCGACGCGGTCGAGGGCGCTGCGCAGCACGCGCGGGTGCGGGCCGACGTTGAGGACGACGCCGTCCGCGAGGCGGCCGGCCAGCTCGGCGACCCGCAGGCCCGTGGCCACCACGTAGAGCGGCGGCGGGTCGGACGGCCGGGCGAAGCGGATCGCGAAGCGCCCCGCCGCGTAAGGGACGGGGCGGCCGGCGAGGAGCGCGCGGAACTCCCCGATGGCCTGCTCGAGCTCCGGGAGACGGACGGGCCGGGCGCCGACCCGCCGGACCGCCGAGTCGCCCGTGGCGAGGCC
>CAZDYT010001031.1:0-1584 GCA_964509395.1 uncultured bacterium | reverse complement strand
GGGGAGAGGGTCGGGTGAGGGGGCGCAGGGGCTAGTAGATCAACCGACCGAGGCGGGACCACCGCACACGCTCCCAGAGGGCCTTGCCCTCCCGGTCGGAATCCCACGACCAGTAGATGATGAAGGCCTGACCCTTGATCTTCTCGCGCTTGACGAAGCCCCAGTACCGGCTGTCCTGGCTGTTGTTCCGGTTGTCTCCCATCACGAAGTACGACCCGGGCGGCACGTGTACCGGGCCGAACGTCTCCCCGCCCAGACCCATCCGGTCCTCATAGTACGCCCACGGCTCCTTGAGGGGCTGGCACGTCGGCTCCGGCGGTCGGCAGCTGATGTAGACCTGCCGGTCCTTGACGACGATGTCGTCGCCGCCGACCCCGATCACCCGCTTGATGAAGTCGCGGTGCTCGTCCACGGGATACTTGAAGACGACGACGTCCCCGCGCGCGGGGTCGCGGAATCGGTAGACGAACTTGTTGACGAGAATGTGGTCCCCGACCAGCAGCGTCGGGATCATGGAGCCCGAGGGGATCTTGAAGGCCTGGATCACGAACGTGCGGATCAGGAGCGCCAGGAGGATCGCGATCAGGATCGCTTCGGCATACTCGCGGACGACGGACTTCTTCCGCGCCCCGGCCACCTCTCGCGGGACGCTGTCGGGCTCCGTGTGGTTGACGGGCCGGCTCATCGACGCCTCCCTTCGGGGCAGGGGGTCACGGCTCGCCCTCCCCCCCGGGGGGAGAGGGTCGAGTCGCCATCATGACCGGAGCACCGAGAGGAACGCCTCCTGCGGAATCTCGACGCGACCGAGCTGCTTCATCCGCTTCTTCCCTTCCTTCTGCTTCTCGAGGAGCTTGCGCTTGCGCGTGATGTCGCCGCCGTAGCACTTCGCGGTGACGTTCTTCCGCAGGGGCCGCACCGTTTCCCGCGCGATCACGCGACTGCCGATGGCGGCCTGGATGACGACCTCGAAGAGCTGCCGCGGGATCACGCCCTTGAGCTTTTCGGCGAGGGTCTTCCCCCGCTCGTAGGCCTTGTCCCGGTGGACGATCCCCGACAGCGCGTCGACGGGCTCGCCGTTCAGGAGGAGGTCGAGCTTGACGAGGTCCGACGCGCGGAACTCGGCGAGGTCGTAGTCGAACGACGCGTACCCGCGCGAGAGGGACTTCAGCTTGTCGTAGAAGTCCACGATGATCTCGGCGAGGGGGAACGCGAACGTGAGGTGGACGCGCGTGCCGATGTGCTCCACGGCCTTGTGCTCGCCGCGGGCGTCTTGCGCGAGCTTGTAGATGGCCCCCATGAACTCGGTGGGCAGGAAGATCGAGCCGCGGACATAGGGCTCCTGGATCTCCGCGACGTCGCCGGCCGCCGGCAGCTTGGCCGGGTTGTCGATCTCGACCGTCTCCCCCCGCACCGGGAGGACCCGGTACCGGACCGATGGGGCCGTGGCGATCAGGGCCAGGCCGAACTCGCGCTCGAGGCGCTCCTGGATGATCTCCATGTGGAGGAGCCCGAGGAAGCCGCACCGGAACCCGAAGCCGAGCGCGATCGAGGACTCCGGCTCGAAGCTGAACGCCGAGTCGTTGA
>CAZDYT010001030.1:0-1586 GCA_964509395.1 uncultured bacterium | reverse complement strand
GGTTCATCGCCGGCGAGCAGGATGTCGCGGGAGCCCCCTGGCGCATCCGGCTCACTGAGGAACTCCGTTCCAAGGTGACCGAAGAGGCGCCGGAGGGATGGTTGTCGTTGGACAAAGCCGCGCGGGCCCTCGGTGTGGCCCGCCAGACCGTGTTGCATTGGGTCCAGTCGGGCAGGCTGGCGGCGGTCCACGTACGGCACGGGAAGCGAAAAGGCCTGCGCATCCAGGTCAAACACGAAGGGACTGGACTGTTTGAGGAAGCGTGAGGGAAGGAGGGGCAGTGTTAACCGAGGCTGGGGTTGCCGACGAGCAGGACGTTCTCGCGGCGGTCGATGAACTCGCACCGCGCCAGCTCCGAGATCAGCACCTTGTTCACCGAGGGCCGGGCGGTGAAGTCGAAGGACTCCAGGGACTTGATGCTCGGCAGGCGCGCGTCCTTCAGCCTGCGCTCCGCTGCCTTGCGCTCGCGCTCCAGCAGCTCGAGCTCGGAGAGCTCCAACAGGTAGGTGAGGTGATCCGAGCCGTCCGAGGCGGCCCGTCTGGCCACCTTCTCGCATTCGGCCCCGATGGTGGGGAGGCGGAGCGCCTTCAAGTGATGGTGCAGCAGGACCAAGGACTTCGACTCGAGCGCCTTCATGCCGATGCTCCGTTCAGCCCTGCGTAGGCGAGGAGGTCGGGGGGCTCGATCGAGAACGGGCGCAGGTGCGGGTGCCCGTCGAGTGAGAACAGCGAGACGGGGCGTTCCTGGCGGTGATGGAGGATCAAGGCGATGGCGTCGGAGCTCGTCGCCCCGATCTCGAGGGCCGCGTTGACCGCGCCGGCGAGCTCGCCGATGGATGCGTGCTCGAGGAGGCGGAGCACCTTGATGAATTCCCGGGTGCCGACGTGGCCGAGACCCGACTCCAGGCGCCGGCGGAGAAGGGCGAAGCACCCGGGGAGCTCCCAGTCCTCCAAAGGCCTGGCGACGTCGAGGGCACCTGGCTTTCGCTCGAGAAGTGCCAGGTAGTGGCGGGGATCGAAGGTGATCCGCTCGGCCTCCCAGCACCGGGGACGCGTCGCCACGAGGTGGGTGCCGCAGACGATGTTGCTCGATGCCACCGACGACGGTGAGCGCGTGATGGGCGAAGGCCATCGGGACCGAGTAGTCGTTGCGATCGAAGCGAACCAGCGAGAGCGAGTTCGCCCTGGCGGCGATGACCCGGCGAGCCTCGAACGCCGAAGCGGGCACCGAGAGCATCGCCGCTCGGTCGACCTCGAGCAGCTCGGCCTTGCTCACGAGCTTGCCCCTGACCCGCCGGTGGAGGTCGGCCCGGCAGGCGGCCTCCAGTGAGGCGTTCAGCTCGGCGAAGGAGGAGCAGGAGGGCACGGGCACCATCGGGGATGACGAGTCGCCCGACGCGGTCGGCTCCGTTTGAGGACTCGCGGGTCCAAGCCTGAGCGCCTTCCGCTTAACTTCGGAGGGCCAGAATCCGTGTGCCTCGGTCCGGCAGATCCCGCCAGCTTCGACGGACAGGCCGAGCCCGCTTCCGAGCCAGGTTCGAATGGCCTGCTCACGGGCGTGAACCGAATAAGTGCACCCCACACGC
>CAZDYT010001029.1:0-1589 GCA_964509395.1 uncultured bacterium | reverse complement strand
CCGCGCCGTAGAACGTATCGGTCGTGCGCGGGAGCGCATACATGCCCACCCCCGCTACCACCATGAGGAGGACGAGTACCACCGCATAGCCCACCGCGGTCCGCTGCCCGACTGTCCATCTCATCGCGCATCTCCTCTCGCTGAGGTCGCTTCAGCCGACCTCGTCGTTCACCGCGATCCGCGGGTCCCTGGCCAACACCTCCAGGTCCAGCACCGCGAGCATCTCCCCGGTTACACCCCGCAGGAAGGTCTGGCGGTCGCTGGTGAGGATCACCGCCGGGGGCGCCACCTCGTGAGCGCCGACCCGGATGGTCCCGGCCACGGCGTCGGTGTAGATCCCGAACGTCATCCCGCCGGCGGCCACCGCCACGACCCGGCTCCCCTCCGCGACCTCTTGCCCCGCCAGATCGAAGAGCCGTCGGAGGTCCAGGACGGGAAGGGTCCGCCCGCGGTGGTTGATCACGCCGAGGACTGACGGCGGCGTGCAGGGCACCGGCGTCAGCTCTCGGAGGGGGAGCACGTCGAGGACTTGGAACGTCTCGATCCCGTAGCGCTCGCCTGCCAGGGAGAAGACCAGAAGCTCCAGGACCGCGCCGGGGGTGGGGGCCACCTCCCGGGGGCGCGCCAGCGCCTGAGCGCGCTCCGCCAGGATCCGCGTGACCTCGTCGGGAGGAAGGTTCGCGGCGGCTTCCAGCGCCCGCCGTGATTCCTCGAGCCGGACGTGGGCCTGTTGCGAGTCCATCGCCGGTCGCCGCGCGTTCATCACCGGACCTCCAGGTACGCCCGCGCCGTCTCGAGGAGGCGGCCCGCGGTGAGCCCGTCGCTCCCGGGTACCTCCTCATGGGGCGGGGCGGAGCTCAGCAAATTCGCCGCGGTCTCCAGGCAGCGCCGCCCCCGCGCGCGCTGCCCCTGCCGGAGCAGCAGGGTGCCCAGGAGGAAGTGAGCCGGGGCAAAGTTCGGGGTGAGATAGATGGCCCGGCGGAGCGCCTCCAGCGCGGTCGGGATCTCCCCGCGCTCCTGATGGATGGCCGCCAGGAGGACGTACGCCTCGGGGTCGAGCCGGTCCCGCGCCAGCACGGCCTCGCACAGCTCGCGGGCCTCCTCGAGGTGGCCCTGGTCGGCCAGGGCCCGAGCGCGCTGGAGATCTGTCGCCGTGTCTGGCGGTCCCTCGGCCTGCTCCCCCGCCGGGGATGCGACCGGCGAGGGTGGCGGCGCCGGGTCGCTCGGTGCGGCCCCGACGACGGGACTCGGAAGGTCGGCCAGCACCGTCTCGGGCTGCCAGGGCGGCGGCAGCGGAGCGGTCGGCGCCGCCTCCTTCCGGTAGAGGATGGCGCCGGGGACGCTGACGGGCACCAGCGGGCGGAAGAGGTCGACGGAGGCCTCGGCCGGGCTCACCACGAGCCATCCGCCGGGCACCAGCGCCGTCTGGAGCCGGGCGACGGTGGCGCGCTGAGCCTCGCGCGTGAAGTACATCAGGACGTTCCGGCAGAGGATCAGATCCATCGCGCTGGTGTTGGTCACCACGGCCGGATAGCCGTCCTCGGCCAGGTTGAGCGGCGCGACGGTGACCATCCGTCGGATCCTCGGAT
>CAZDYT010001028.1:0-1591 GCA_964509395.1 uncultured bacterium | reverse complement strand
GCGTGCGCGAGCTGTCGCTCGACCTCCGGCCCGCGATGCTGGACGACTTCGGGCTGCTTCCCGCGCTCCTGTGGCACTTCGAACGGTACACCGGGCAGACCGGCATCCGCGTCGCCTGCGAGCACGCGGGGCTCACGCGCTTTCCGTCGGAAGTCGAGACGGCGGCCTACCGCATCGTGCAGGAGGCCCTCACGAACGCCGCCCGGCACGCCGGGGTGCGCGAGGTGCGGGTGCGGGTCTGGGCCGACGGCGAGACGCTCAACGTCCAGGTCCAGGACCGGGGTCGGGGCTTCGATCCTGATGCGGCCGCCCGGCCCTCGGGGGGGCTCACCGGGATGCGGGAGCGCGCACTGCTGTTGGGCGGGCGCCTCGGGGTCGAGTCGGCGCCAGGCGCCGGGACGAGCGTCGGCGCCGAGCTCCCACTCGACCGTGGAGCCGGCGCGCGATGAGCTCGACGACTCTCGTCCTGGCGGACGATCACCCCGTCGTCCGCCAGGGGTTGCGCGCCGTCCTGGAGGCCGAGCCCAGCTTCTCCGTCGTCGGAGAGGTGGCGGACGGGCTGGAGGTGCTCCCGCTCGTCGAGCGCCTCAGGCCGGACGTGCTGATCGTTGACGTGATGATGCCCGGCCTGAGCGGCCTCGAGGTCACCCGACAGGTGCGGCAGCGTTCTCCGGGAACCCGCGTCCTCGTCCTCTCGATGTACGCCAACGAGATCTACGTCCTGGAGGCGCTGCGCAATGGGGCCTCCGGCTACGTCCTGAAGGGGGCCAGCGCCGCAGACCTGGTGGAGGCCGTGCGCGTGGCCGCGGCCGGGCGGCGCTACCTCAGCCCCCCGCTCTCCGAGCGCGGCCTCGAAGCCTATGCCGAGCGCGCCAGGGCCGGCACCCTCGACCTCTACGAGACGCTCACCACCCGCGAGCGGGAGGTGCTGCACCTGGCTGCCGAGGGGTACAGCAATCCCAAGATCGCCACGCGTCTCGGGATCAGCACCCGGACGGCGGAGACCCACCGGGCTCACATCATGCGGAAGCTCGGGCTTCAGAGTCAGACGGACCTCGTCCGGTACGCCGTTCGGCGCGGCATCCTCCCGCTCCAGGTCGAGCCGGGGTCGGCAGGCGACACCGGCTCCCGAACCGGGAGGGACCGGACGTGATGTAGCGGCGCGCGGGCATCCGTACGTGTACGGATAGGACACGGGAAAACCCAAGGCCTTGCCGTTCACAGCCATTTTATCGTTAGCGGCGGTATAACTCAGTCCTCCGCCGACTTTGGCGAGTCTAAAAATTTGGGGTCACCGAGCCGATCTATCGTACTCTCGCCCTGGGCGGGTTCAGCCGAGTCGTTCACCGGGCTTGGGCTGATTATCTCCTGGCGGACGGTGTTCAACAGCCTGCGGACATGAAGGTGGCAGGGGGCGGGCGTCAAAGACGATGACGACTGAGGCTCGGAAGATGTCCGGGCTTGGTCGGCCGTGGCAGCGAAGTGGATGCTCCTCGTCAGAGGGGAGGTGGTGAGCGATGGGAGGGAACAGCAACGTTCTGGTTGTGGACGACGAACCAGAGATCCGCGATGTCATGGTGGAATGGCTCAC
>CAZDYT010001027.1:0-1591 GCA_964509395.1 uncultured bacterium | reverse complement strand
TCCCAATACTGTTCACTTAGTTGTCCTTAGGCGGATCGACACCCGAGACACGTGGGCTGGTCGCCGACGGCGAGGCCGCAGGGGGAATTTGCTCATCTTTCTTTTGACGCCGCGGGGCGTCCGGCGCCCCCGGCTGGACACGACGCGATCGCGAGCGTCGGCGAGTTCGGCGAGGAGCGCCTCATGAAAGGCGGGAAGGGCCTGAGGGGGGAATAGACACTGCGCGCGCGAGGTTGCGCCGAATCACCCGTACCGCATGGACGAACGACAACCGATCCGGATCGGTGTCGGCCTGGACGGCGGCTTCGTGCATCAAGCCGCGAATGGCGAAGTGCGCCAGCAGGAACCCGTAACATTCCTGACGGACCAGATCGGGCGTCTTACTCCGCAGCACCACCTTGGCCCCGCGCAAATGCGTCTTCAGTTCGTCCAGCGCGGTTTCGATTTCCCAGCGTTCGTGATAGAGCGCCGCGAGCTCCGCGGCCGGGGCCGCGGCCGGATCCAGGATCGTCGTGACCAGGCGATAGACCGGCTCGGCGTCGCGGACGCCGGGCAACGTGTAGTCGATCACGCGGACCGTCGCCCCATTACGCCGCCGCCGCTGATCGTTTTGCGATGGATAGATGGTGCTCAGGTACGACCCATCGGGCAGCGCCGTCTCGCGCGGCAACCGGAGATTCTGTTTGATGCGCCAGACCAAGGCAGCGCCCGTCGCGTGGGCCGCCTGCCAGAGGGCCCAGCCAAAGAACAGGCGGTCGGCCAGACACAGCATACCCGGTCGCAGGGCCGGCAGGACTGGGCGCGCCAGCGTGGTTTCCCCCTCGTGATACGCGCCCAGCGTGGTGCCAAACAGCACGTGCGTGCCGTTCTCAACCAGCGACACGACCCGCAGCTGCGGATACGCGCTCGTGCCTCGGCTTGCCCCGGGCCGCCCGAACGCCTGGACGTTCTCGCGCGTATCCGCCACGTCGACCGTCGTCCCGTCCAGGGTCACCACGCGCCAGGTGCGATACCACGCGCCGCGCGTCTGCGCCCCGGCAATCGGCCCGACCAGTTGGTCATAGAGCGCTTTGACGGGGATCCACCCCAACCGCGTGCGGGCTTGCGAGATGCCCGACTTTCCGGTGATCTTGAGCGACGCCGTGGGCCCGGCCATCCACTGCAACCCTTCGAGCAAACACCGCAGCACCTCGCGATAGGAGGCCTGCATGTACAGTGCAAGGGCGATCACGTAATAGACGACGACATGCGCCGGCAACTCTCGCTGACGGCGACTGCCACGCCCCGTCTGCGTGAGCACCGCGTCGACCTGGCTCCGCGGAAACGTCTTGGCCAGCACGCCCAGACTGATGTAGTCGGTCAGGCGGGTGCCCGGTGGTAACTCGGCGACCGTACGCGCCATCTGCGGTCCTCCTTGGGGAGAGTTGGGCAGGCCAAGGGTACCACCGATTTAGGTTAAGTGAACAGTATTGCGTTGAAGCAGACGGAATTCGTCGAGGCCCGTCGCTGTGCGCGTTCTGATGGAACTGGCGCGGGGCGTCGCGCCTGGGCGATTCGCCGGCGCTCTGTCGCCGGGGTTGGGCCTGTCTTT
>CAZDYT010001026.1:0-1596 GCA_964509395.1 uncultured bacterium | reverse complement strand
AGGCCGAGCGCGTCACGGCCGAGATGGACAAGGCGAACGCCCCGGCTTTGCCGGGAGGGCCGTCGGAGGGGGGCGGAGCCCCCCTCCGAGGTTCTAGGCCGACTTCAGCCCGAGGATGCTGAAGACGGGGACGGGCTTGAGGAACCCCTTGAGGGCGAGCTCGCCCATCGGTTCGGTCTCCGCCAGCTCCTCCACCGCCCCCAGGACGCGCCCGGAGACCAGGATCTGGCCCGGCTTCGCCTCCCCGCAGAGGCGGAACGCCAGGTTGGTCACCGTGCCGATGGCCCCGTAGTCCCAGCGACCCTCGAAGCCGATGGCCCCGATGGTGGCGTAGCCGTGCGCGATCCCGACGCCGACGTGGAGGTCGTAGCCGAGCTTGCGCCACTTGACGGCGAGCTCCACCACTCGGTCGCGCATCGCCAGCGCCATCCGGACCGCCCGCGCCGCGTGATCCGGGACCGGCACCGGGTCGTTGAAGAACACCATCATGCCGTCTCCGGCGAAGCGCTCGAGCGTGCCTTCGTGGGCGAGGATCAGGTGGCCCATCTCGGCGTGGTACTGGCGGAGGACGCCCATGACCTCCTCCGGCTCGGCGGTCTCGGCAAAGGCGGTGAAGCCCCGGAGGTCGAGAAACACCACCGTGACGTCCCGCCGGTGGCTCTTGAGGGGGTCCTCGGTCCCGCCGGCCACGATCAGCTCGGCGAGCTGGGGAGAGAAGAAGCGCTTGAGCCGCGAGAGCCGCTCGAGCTGGGCCACCTGTTCCTGGACGCGCTGCTCGAGGGTCTTGTTCCACTCCCCGAGCTGGGCCGCTTGCGTCTGGACGGTGTCGTAGAGCTGCTTGATCCGGAGCAGGGAGCGGACCCGCGCCATCAGCTCCGGCTGGTTGATGGGCTTCGTCAGGAAGTCGTCGGCCCCCGCGTCGAGCCCCTTGATCCGCTCCTGGGCCGGATCGAGGGCCGTCACCATCACCACCGGCATGATGCCGGTCGCCGGGTTCTCGCGGATCTTGCGACAGACCTCGTAGCCGCTCATTGCCGGCATCACGACGTCCAGGAGGACGAGGTCCGGCCGCTCCTTCTCCACCCGTTCCAGGGCCTCTGGACCGGACGCGGCGGTCACGACGCCATAGCCCCGCGCCGTCAGCAGATCGGCCAGCAGCTTCACGTTCTGCGGCGTATCGTCGACCACGAGGATCTTTGCCGGGGTGCTCACGACGCTTTCCCGCCGGACTGGTGGCGGTCCAGCGTCTGCCGCACCACCTCCAGGAACGCCTTCACGTTGATCGGCTTCGTCTGGTAGCCGTCGAACCCCGCCGCCATGATCTGCTGCCGGCTGTGGGTCATCGCCGACGCGGTGACCGCGATGACGGGGATGCCCCGGGTGACCGGGTCGGCCCGGAGGTGCCGGAGGGCCTCGAGGCCGTTCATGCCGGGGAGCTGGATGTCCATGAGGACGAGGGCGGGGCGCGACTCCCGGGCCAGCTGGATGGCCTCCTCCCCCGTCTCGGTCTCCACCGTCTGGTAGCCGGAGAACTGAAGCACGTCCCGCACGAGCTTCCGGTTCTTCTCGTTGTCCTCGACGATCAGGATCAGCTCG
>CAZDYT010001025.1:1041-1602 GCA_964509395.1 uncultured bacterium | reverse complement strand
GGCGAGGCCCGAGGACGACCCAGCGCGACGCGTATCGGCCCGGGACGGCTCATGCTCTCACCCCCCCGAGGGTAGCCGACGCCGCGGGCCCGCACCAGAGGGAGGGCCCCACGACGGTGGCGTCACCCCGGCCGCCGGGCCGGTGGGGGCGGAGGTGAATCCGAGCGCGCGGGCCGTAAGAAGTCGAAGTCGCAGCCCTCGGACGCCTGGAGCACGCGCTCGACGAAGAGCCGGCGATAGCCGCGGTCGCTCGGCCGCGTGGGTGGTTGCCACGACGCGCGCCGCCGGGCGAGTTCCGCCTCCGAGACCACGAGGTCGAGCCGCCGCGCGTCCGCATCGAGCGCGATCTCGTCGCCGTCCTGCACGAGGGCGAGCGGCCCCCCGACCGCCGCCTCCGGCGCCACGTGGAGGACCACCGTGCCGCCGGCCGTGCCGCTCATCCGCGCGTCCGAGACGCGGACCATGTCGCGCACCCCGGCGGCCAGCAGCTTCGTCGGGATCGGGAGCGAGCCGGCCTCGGGCATCCCGGGGGCGCCGACCGGGTACGTCGTCGTGCGCAAG
>CAZDYT010001025.1:0-1031 GCA_964509395.1 uncultured bacterium | reverse complement strand
ACCGGCCCCGCGTTCTGGAGGACGAGGACGCTCTCCGGCGTGACGGGCAGCGCCGGGTCGTCCACGCGCGCCGCGAGATCCGCGAGGTCGCGGAAGACGCAGGCGCGGCCGCGGTGACGCAAGAGCGCGGGCGTTGCCGGGGAGACCTTGAGCACCGCGCCGTCGGGGGCGAGACTCCCGCGGAGGACCACGAGGCCGCCCTCGGGCCGGAACGGGCGGTCCAGCGGTGCGATGACGTCCTGCCACGCGCCGGGCGGGGGCGTCGCGTCGAGCAGGGCCCCGAGCGTCCGGCCCGTCACGGTACGGGCGTCACGGTGGAGGAGCGGCGCGAGCACCTTCATCACGCCGGGAATGCCGCCGGCCTCGGCGAGCTCTTCCATGTGGTAGGTCCCCGAGGGGCGGACGTTGGCGACCATGGGCGTCGTCCGCGCCATCCGGTCGAAGTCATCGAGGCTGAGCGCGACACCGGCGCGCCCGGCGACGGCGAGGAGGTGGACCACCGCGTTCGTCGAGCCGCCGAGTGCCATCAGGACGCGGACCGCGTTCTCGAGCGCTCGATGGGTCAGGATCGCGGAGGGCCGGAGGTCCTCGCGCACCATCTCGACGATCCGCCGGCCGGCGGCCTCCGCGAGGCGAAGCCGGCGCGCGAGCGGCGCCGGGATTGCGGCCATGCCGGGGAGCGTCATCCCGAGCGCCTCGGTGAGCGCCGCCATCGTGCTGGCCGTGCCCATCACCATGCACGTGCCGGTCGAGGGGAAGAGCTCCCCCTGGATGGCCTCGAGCCGCGCCGCCTCGAGCGTGCCGGCCCGGTGCTCGCTCCAGAACCGGCGGCAGTCGGTGCAGGCCCCGAGGCGCGCTCCCTCGTAGCGCCCCGCCAGCATGGGCCCGGCCGTCACGACGATCGCGGGGCGATCCGCGCTGGCCGCGCCCATGAGCTGGGCGGGGAGCGTCTTGTCGCATCCCCCGAGGAGGACCACGCCGTCCATCGGCTGGCCGAGGATCATCTCCTCGGTGTCCATCGCCATCAGGTT
>CAZDYT010001024.1:0-1603 GCA_964509395.1 uncultured bacterium | reverse complement strand
GCTCGATGAACGCCTGCGTCTCCTCGAAGCGGAGCGCCGGCGCCTCGCCCATCATGCCGAGGATCGTGAGCCCGTGGACGCTGCACGCGAGATAGAACTCGAGCAGGCGATCGGCGCTGTCGAGATCCAGTGCGCCGTCCTCGGTGAACGGCGTGGCGGCGATGACGTAGACGCCCCGGCTGGCCTCGGAGATCCGACCGCTCGCCACCCGCTCTCCCGTGCTCATGGCTCGGTCAGCCTCCGGATGATGCTGGCCTTCACGTTTTCGAGGTGGGACACCATCGCCGCCCGGGCCGCTTTCTGATCTCCGGCCTCCAGCGCGTCGAGGATCACGAGGTGTTCCCGGCAGCCGGGGAGGAACCGGTCGGGCATCCGCTTGAGGTCGAAGATCCGGGTCTTGTGGCGCAGGCTGCGAATGATCGAGGCCATCAGGTCGTTCCCGCCGGCAGTGGCGATACCGTCGTGAAAAGCATCGTCCACCGCCCAGTGCAGCGCGGCCGGCGGCCGGCCATCGACCATCAGCGCCTCGATTCGCCGCCGCAGATCCGCCAGCTGTTCCGCGGACAGCTTGCCGACGGCGTGAAAGACCGCCTCCCCCTCCAGGAGCATCCGGATCTGGACCGCCTGAATGTACTCGGTGATGGTCACTTGTTTGACCGTCACCACGCGGTGGGTCCGGTCGACGAGGCCCTCGCCCTCAAGCCGGCTCAGCGCCTCGCGCAGCGGCGTGCGAGACACCCCCAGTTCTTCCGCGAGCCGCCGCTCCTGTAGCGGTGTTCCCGGCGCCAGCTCCCTGGTGAGGATACGGTCGAGCAAGGCCCCGTAGGCGCTCTCGGTCGTCCGCTTCGCGAGAGACCGTTTCTCGGTGCTCCTCCCGTGAGCTCCTCGGATAAACGTGTTGGCTCGCATCGTATACCAACGCTATACCATCGGCATGGCAGGTGTCAAGAGGCTGTACTCGTCCGGTACATGGGTGACACATCGAAAGTAGTTATCCGGGGGTGTCCTTCGCCAAAACCCCGTCCGGCGGATGAGCGGTTGACCTTTCTGCGCTGATCCGGAGACAATCTCCTCCCATGATCAGCCCGCTGCTCCACCTGTTTCGCCTCTGCCCGTTCCTCTGCGGCGGCCACCGCCAGCTCGCTCTCGAGAACCTCGCCCTGCGCCAGCAGCTCGCGGTGTACAAGAGAACGGCGGGCCGGCCGAAGCTGCGCAGGAGCGATCGGCGCTTCTGGGTCTGGCTGTCCAGGGTGTGGACGGGGTGGAGGGACGCCCTCGTGATCGTGGCTCCCGACACCGTGCTGCGGTGGCAGCGGCGCCGCTTCCGCGAGCACTGGACCAAGCTCTCCGGCCGGCCCCCCGGGGGCCGGCCGGCGGTCAGCCCCGAGATCAGAGCGCTTGTCACGCGAATGGCTGAGGCCAATCCGCTGTGGGGCGCCCCCAGAATCCATGGCGAACTGTTGAAGCTGGGCATCAACGTGGCGGAACGCACCGTCTCCCGGCTGCTCCCGAAGCGACGCACCCCGCCGTCGCCGACCTGGCGCCCGTTCCTCCCCAACCACGTCCGCGACCTGGTCCCGATCGATTTCTTCACCGTGCCCCC
>CAZDYT010001023.1:0-1606 GCA_964509395.1 uncultured bacterium | reverse complement strand
GAGCGCCCCCTCCGCGACGCTCCCGAGCAGCAGGCGCGCGAGGCCCCCGATGCCGCGGGCGCCGAGCCCGAGGACGTCCGCCCGCGCGGCCCTGACGCTCCGGAGGAGTTCGGGCAGGGGCACGCCGAGGCGCACGAGCGGCCGGGCGGTCCAGCCGGCAGCCTCGAGTCGGCGGGCGGCCCCCTCGACCTCACGCCGTGCCGTGCGGAGCGCCTCCTCGGTCAGTCCCGCGGCCTGTCCCCTCACCGCCGCTCGGACCGACGCGGGCACCAGCGCCATGGCGGGCACGCGGCCCGGCTCCACGATACTCACCAGCGTGATCCGACCTCCAGCCGGCCGGTGGAGGCCCGCGACGAACTCGACCACGCGCCGCGAGTGGGCCGATCCGTCGAGCCCGATCACGAGCCGCCGCACCTTCCGCGGCCGGCCCTTGACGATCAGCACGGCGCACGCCGCGCGTCGCACGACGCCGCGGGAGACGCTCCCCAGCAGGAGCCGGTCCAGCGCCCCGTGCCCCCGGGCGCCGAGGACGATCGCCCGCGCGCGCAGTCGACGCGCCCCGGTCAGGATCGCCTGGACGGGAGACCCGGCGGCGACGAGGACCTCGGCGTCCGGCCAACGTCGCGCGAGGGTTCGGCGCGCGCCGAGGCACACCCGGTCGAGGCTGCGCTCCAGCGTCGTCCAGGCGGCGGCGGGCCACTCCGCGCCGCCCCAGCCGCCGCGCGCCACGACGCCGTGCACGCGCGCGCCGCGCGGCCAGGGAAACGCCACCGTCGCGGCGACCGCGGCGCGGGCCTGCGGCGAGCCATCCGTTCCCACCAGGACGTGAAAGCCCGTTCGCTTCGGCATGGGTGATCGGGTGCGGCCGGATCCTCTCGAACCAGGATTTATTCTACCGTGGCCCGGGCGTCCACGGCGATCACGCCGGTCGAGCTCGCGACCAGCGGGTTCAGCTCGATCTCCCGGAGCTCCGGGAAGTCCACCGCGAGCTGGGCGAACCGGGAGATCGTCTCGGCCAGCGCCGCGCGGTCCACGGGTGCCTCGCCCCGCACCCCGCGGAGCGCGGGGGCCATCCGCAGCTCGTCGAGCATCGCGAGGGCGTCGGACGGCTCGAGCGGTGCCAGCCGCGCGGCCGTGTCCTTCAGCAGCTCGACGTAGATCCCGCCGAAGCCGACCATGACGAGCGGCCCGAACTGCGGGTCCCGCACGACGCCGAGGAGGAGTTCCTTGCCGGGCGGCACCATCGGCTGGACGAGGACCCCGTGAATGGCCGCGTGCGGGCGCCCGGTCCGCACGCGGGTCAGCATGGCGTCCATGGCCTCGGCCACCTCGTCCGGCGACCGGAGGCCGAGTCGGACCCCGCCGACTTCCGTCTTGTGGGTGATGTCGGGCGAGACGACCTTGAGGGCGACGGGAAACCCGAGTCGCTCGGCGGCGGCGCGCGCGTCCTCGGGCGTGACGGCCAGCGCGCCGGCGGCGACCGGGATGCCATAGCTCGCCAGGAGCGGGGCCAGCTCGAGGAGCCCCAGCCGTGCGGGCCCGGCGCTCCGAAGCCGCGCCATGGACGCCACGGCCTCCGCCGGGCGACCCTCGCGTGGCCCCGCCA
>CAZDYT010001022.1:0-1609 GCA_964509395.1 uncultured bacterium | reverse complement strand
CCGGCTCGGGGGCGGCTTGCGGTGCAAGCTCGGATTTCGGCTCGGCATTGTGGTAGCCTTGAAAACACGAATGGCTAACCGGAGGGTGAATGTGGCCGGAGTGGTGGGATTGGGAGCTTGCGTTTACGGGACACGTCGAGCTGCGTATGGAGCAGCGCGAGGTTACAGAGGTGGAGGTCCGCTCCATGCTCCAGCGCGCCAGCGGCTTCTCGCCGAGCGTCGGCCAGGGGCGGTTCATGATCGAAACGACCCATCGCGGTCGGCCCTGGATCGTGATCGTCGAACCTGACCCCGATGATCGCGTTCTCGTGATCGTGACCGCCTACGAGTACAGCCCATGACCGAGCGATCCCTGCAGGTTACCTACCGGAAAGGTCGGCCCCTCGCGGCCTACTTGTACCTGTCGCGTAGGACCGCAGAGAAAAGCGCCAAGACCCAAGCCTCGTCCGACGGACTCCTCGTGGTGGACTACGCCGCGGACGGGCGGCCTATCGGAATCGAGATCACCGCACCCACAGCGGTCACCCTCGACCGGATCAACGCGCTACTGAAAGTCCTCGGCGAGCCGCCGTTGCTCGAACAGGAGTTCAAGCCGCTGACAGCTGCGTAGACTTCGCGTAAGACCTGGGGTACCCACGGGCATCCTCGAGACGACGTGGCGGTGACCCCGAGGTCGCTTGCCGCCTTGATCAGCCACCTCCTGACCTCCGCGACACGCGCAGGGTCATGCGGCATAGAGGAGCTTCCCCTCCCGGGCGACCGTCGCCGGCAGGGAGGCCTTGAGGTGGAGCCGCTCTTCGAAGTAGTGCCGCGTACAGACCAGAACATCGGCCGCCGCGCCCGTGCCGCGCAACGCGACGTACGCCAGGCGGCTCCGCCGCCGCTCCGGTGGCGCGTCGTCCGGCACCACGACCAGCAGGTCGTAATCGCTCTCCGCCCCGGCCTCATCGCGCGCGTGCGAGCCGAAGAGATAGATTCGCTCCGGGGCATAGGCCTCGATCAGGCGTCGGACGATCTCGCCCAACCTGGAGTCCGTAAAGGCCGGCTGTCGCCCGGCCCTGCCGTCAGCCACTGCGATCCGCTCCTGCCCGGCCTGCTCGCGCCAAGTCTGGCTGGATCTCGGCGAACTGCTCCAGCGCGGCCCGGAGGTCCTCAGCGGAGCGCCGCGTCAATCGTGGCCCGCGCGCGCTCCTCTGGTGTAGGCACTGGACTGGCCAGAGTGTATTGAAATCGCGGCCTCCGGAAAAGCCAAAACGCATCCCCGAGACGCGGGGTCACCCGCCCCGGCCCGCCCCCCCGAGCTCGGCGTCGAGGCCGAGCCGCCAGTGGTCGCGCGCGGCGAGGACGCGGACGCCGGTCTCCTGGCTGAGCGCCTCCGCCAACTCCCACGGCCGCGCGCGGACCATGGTGAGCCCGAAGTGCGTGAGGACCGCGAGCCTCGGCCGGATGGCGCCGATGAGGCGGCGCGCGTCCGGCACCGCGAGGTGGATCTCGTCGCGCGGCTCGCGGAAGACGACGTTCAGGATCAGGAGGTCCGCCCGGAACGCCGCCTCGAGCTCCGGGAAGTACCCGGTGCACGCGATGAGGCCCACGGTGTGGCGCCGGCCGA
>CAZDYT010001021.1:0-1609 GCA_964509395.1 uncultured bacterium | reverse complement strand
ATCGGCCACCGCGTGCTCCTCGTTCAGTGGCGGGGAGGCCGGAAGGTGGTGATCTCTCGGTAGGGGACAAAACGCTCCCTCAGGTGACGAAACGCCTACCCTCGGGGTTCTTCCTCCCTCGGCCTCCTTCCGGCACGGGCACCCGCCCTAAACCAGTCTTCGCCGTAAACACGATACGTTACACCGCAGGTCCGTCCCACGGGCTACAGAGCGGGTCGTGGCATGCCCCTTGCCCTACTACCGGCCGGAGACCGAGGGGTCGTTTCGCTTACGGTGATGGCATTCGACGCCACACGCAGAGGATGACGATGATGGACAGCATCCTGATCTGCTCCGACAACGACCGACTGCTGACCGCGCTGCGCCCCGCGTCGGGCCCGGGAGGCGTCCAGGTTACGGTCTGCCGCCGGCTGGCGGAAGTGGTGCAGGCCCTCTTGGCTGGCTCCTTTGATCGCCTGATCCTGGACCTCGAGACGCCGGGGCTCGACAGCCTCTTCCTCCTCGCCATTGTCAGACGAATCGCCCCACACCTCCCGGTCGTCGCGGTCTCGAGCCGCCCGGGGGTCCAGGTCAGAGAGATCCAGCAAAAAGGGATCGCGTACCATCTGGTACCCCCCACGGGCGGCGCCGAGTTTGCGCAGGTGGTCACGCGAGGCGTGGAGGCCGTCGGCGGTGCTCTTGAGCACCCTCGGGAACGAGCAGGGGCCGTCCAACACGCTTAAGGTGCGTGGGGACCTAGCAAGGAGACGCGATGAGCACGCCTACGAACACGATCGAGGCCCTCGCCAACCGGGAGTACAAGTACGGATTCGTGACGGAGATCGAATCGGATGTCGCCCCGCGTGGACTGAACGAGGACATCGTTCGCCTGATCTCCGCCAAGAAGAACGAGCCGGACTGGATGCTGGAGTGGCGGCTCAAGGCCTACCGGCACTGGGCGACGCTGGAACAGTCCGAGGCGGAGCCGAAGTGGGCCAACGTTCACTACCCGCCGATCGACTACCAGGACATCATCTACTACGCGGCCCCGAAGCAGACGCCGACGGCGCCCGGCAGCCTCGACGAGGTGGACCCGCAGCTGCTGGCGACCTTCGAGAAGCTGGGCATCCCCCTGGGGGAGCAAAAGCGCCTCGCCGGTGTCGCGGTGGATGCGGTCTTCGACAGCGTCTCGGTGGCGACCACATTCAAGGAGAAACTAGCCGAGCTGGGGATCATCTTCTGCTCCTTCTCCGAGGCCGTACAGAACCATCCGGAGCTGGTTCAGAAGTATCTCGGCTCGGTGGTCCCCCACAGCGATAACTTCTTCGCCGCGCTCAATGCGGGCGTCTTCAGCGACGGCTCGTTCTGCTATGTCCCGAAGGGCGTGCGCTGCCCGATGGAGCTGTCGACCTACTTCCGCATCAACGCCGCCGACACCGGCCAGTTCGAGCGGACCCTCATCATCGCCGACGAGAGGAGCTACGTGAGCTACCTGGAAGGGTGCACCGCGCCGATGCGGGACGAGCATCAGCTGCATGCGGCGGTCGTGGAGCTGATCGCCCTCGACAACGCCCAGATCAAGTACTCGACGATCCAGAACTGGTATCCGGGCGACAAGGAGGGCAAGGGC
>CAZDYT010001020.1:0-1611 GCA_964509395.1 uncultured bacterium | reverse complement strand
GGCGATGCATTGCGGCGACCCGGCCCAGGCTGTCGAGCGCGTAGAAGATGCGCTGGTGGGCGACGAAGGGCTGGGCGCTGAAAGCGACCGGCACGCGCCGGAACGCCACGCCCGCCGGGAGTTGCCCGACCCACGCCTCCAGCGCCGGCTCCGCTGGCGTCCGCGCCAGGCCCTCGTGCTGGGCGCCGGGCCGATCGGGCTCCTCGGCGCCGCCCTGGCGCGGAGCCTCGGGCTCGCCACGACGGTGTGGAGCAAAGGGGTGGCCCCGAGCCGCGAGGCCTGGCTTCGGCGGATCGGTGCCGCCGTCCTGGACGCCGTGGCGCATCCGCTCGCCGAGGTGCCGCAGCGCCTCGGCAACCTCGACCTCCTCCTCGAGTGCACGGGCGCGGCGCCCGTCATTCTCGGGGCTCTGATGGCGCTCGGCACCAACGGCGTCCTCTGCCTGCTCGGAGTCTCGGGCGGCGACCGCGCGCTCGAGCTGCCGGTGGACCGGTGGAACCTGCGGACGGTCCTCGCCAACCAGGTCGTCGTCGGGAGCGTCAACGCGCACCGGCGGGCCTTCGAGGCCGGGGCGCGCCACTTGGCTGCCTGGGCCCGCCGGTGGCCGGGGCTCCTCGAGGCGCTCGTGACGCGCCAGGTGGCGCCGGACCGGTTCGAGGAGGCCGTGGCGCGGCGCCCGGACGACATCAAGACGGTCGTGCGGTTCGCGGAGTAACGGCCGTGGCCGTTCGCAGGGCCCGACGACCCGGCGGCCGGAGGCCAGGCGGGCGAGGGGTCCCGGGCTGGCCGCACCGCGGCCAGATCGGCTGTGCGTCGGGACCGGATGGACCGGCTGACGGCCGGCTCGACGTCACGGTGGCGATCCACGCCGCCATGGTCGTCTACGACGGGGACCCGCCGGTCGAGGTGGCGCCGGCGCTCGCCCTCGAGCGCGGGGATCCTGCCAACGTGGCGCGGCTCGCGCTCGGGTCCCACACGGGAACCCACGTAGACGCTCCGCGCCACTTCATCCCGGACGGCGACACCGTGGACCGTCTGCCGCTCGATGCCCTCATCGGGCCGGTCCGGGTGCTCGAGTGTCCGCCGGGCCCGGTGGGGCGGGATGCGGTGACGGCGGCGGGGCTTTCGGGCGAGAGCCGGGTGATCTTCAAGACCGGCAACTCCGCGCTCTGGCGGCGCGGCCGCTTTGTCCGCGGCTATCAGGCCCTCACGCTCGACGCCGCGCGCGAGCTGGTCCGGAGCGGTGTCGTGCTCGTCGGCATCGACTACCTTTCGATCGAGGAGTTCGGCACGCCCGGCCATCCCGTCCACCGGTGTCTCCTCGAAGCCGGGGTGGTGATCCTCGAGGGCCTCGACCTCTCGGCGGTGGCGGCCGGGCGCTACGAGTTACTCTGCCTCCCGCTGCGGATCCGGGACGGCGACGGGGCCCCGGCCCGCGCCCTCCTGCGCCCTCTCTAGGGTCCTTGAACCACCAAACGTGTGGTCAATGAGTCAAGTTTGATCGCCCAACCGCCTCGGGCCGTGGCTGAGACCCGAGCAGCCCTAGGACGCAGGGCGGAGGCGGGCCGAGGCGTATGCCGCCTACGGTGAGGCCCGCCGACGACCGAGGAC
>CAZDYT010001019.1:0-1615 GCA_964509395.1 uncultured bacterium | reverse complement strand
CGGCCTGCGGCCGCGCGGCCGTCCCGGCCTCTGGGCGTCCTCGGTCGTCGGCGGCTCTCCGGGAAGGGAGCGACGGCCCGAAGGCCGTAGGCCGGAGGCGTCGCGACCAGATGGCCGATCCGGGAGTACGCCTCGGGCCGCCTCCTCCCTGCGTCCTAGGGCTGCTCGGGTCTCGGCCACGGCCCGAGGCGATTGGACGATGAAACTTGGCTCGTTCACCACGACCTTGGTGCTTCAAGGACCCTAGAGGGCCGCGGTGCGCGCTGTGATCGTCGCCCTGCTCCTCGTGACCGGCGTCTCGCCGACGCTCGGGGCGGAGCGCTACGGGTGGCTGGGCGTCCGGATCCGCGATCTCTCCGAAACGGAGATGGAGGACCTCGCGGTGAAGCTGGGCGTGCGGGAGGGCTACGGCGTGGTCATCGCCGAGATCCTCAAGGACACGCCGGCAGAGGCCGCCGGGTTGCGGGCGGGCGACCTCATCGTGGCGATCGACGGGCGGCCAGTGGTCGAGACCCGCACGCTCCAGCGGCTCGTGGGCGCCGCGCCCGCCGGCCGCGAGCTCGCGCTGGTCGTCCTCCGCGACGGGCGGCGGCGCCAGGTGCGGGTGCGCGTGGGCCCGATGCCCCCGGACGTCGTCGCCGAGCGGGTCGCGGCCGAGTTCGGGTTCCTCGTCCGCGATTCCTCGACCGAGGAGACGCCGGCCGCCGGCGCGGCTCGCCCCCCGGTGGTGGCCGCCGTCCTCGAGCGCAGCTCGGCTGCCCGGGCCGGGCTTCGGGTCGGTGATCGCATTCTGGCGGTCAACGGCGTGGACGTGGCCTCGGTCGAGGCGTTCCGCGGCCGGCTCCAGGACGTCGCGCTCCGCGACGAGCTCCGGCTCCGCGTCGAGCGGCGGGGGGAGCCCGTGACCCTCGTCCTCCCGCCCGCCGAGCCGTCCGCCCTCGCGCACTGATCCGGCGGGACGGCCTTCAGTCCGGATCGCCCATCCTTCGGCCGCGCTACTTGTAGAGGATCTGCGGAACCCAGAGGATGATCTGGGGAAAGATGATGCAGAGCGCCAGGCCGACGAGCTGGAGGCCGATGAACGGGATCGCGGACCACCAGATCTCCCGGGTCGTGACGCCGAGGCGCGGTCCTGCGACACCCGCGAGGTAGAAGAGCGCGTAGCCGAACGGCGGCGAGAGGAACGAGACCTGCAGGTTGACGCTGAAGAGCACGCCGAACCAGACGGGGTCGAAGCCGAGCGTCTTGATGATGGGGACGAAGATCGGCACCGTGAGCATGAGGATCCCGACCCAGTCGAGGAAGCAGCCCAGGAACAGCAGGATGGCCTGCATGAAGAGCAGGATGCCCCAGGGGCCGAGCCCGGACTTGAGCAGGGATTCCTCGACGAATCGGGCGCCGCCGACCGCGACGTAGAGCGCGACGAACAGGTTGGCGCCGAAGATGGTCCACAGCACCATCGCGGTCGCCTTCAGCGTATTCTCGGACGCCTGGTAGAGCTTCCGCCAGCTGAACTTCCGCTGAAGCGTGACGATCAGGATGGAGCCGAACGCGCCGACCCCGGCGGCCTCGGTGGGGGCGGCGATCCCGGCGAACATGATCCCGAGCACGACCA
>CAZDYT010001018.1:0-1619 GCA_964509395.1 uncultured bacterium | reverse complement strand
CCGCTCGACCTGCGCCTGGCGAAGTCCGGGAATCGCTACGGCTACCCGCCGCTCCGGGAGCGGATCATTCGGTCCCAGCGCTACGACGTCGCCACGGAGCACGTCCTGGTCACCTCGGGCACCCAGCACGCGAACTTCCTGGCCCTCGCCACCGCCCTCGACGCCGGCGACGAGGCCATCATCGAGTCGCCGTCCTGGGAGCAGCCGAAGGTTCTGTGCGAGACGCTGCGGGTCAAGGCCAAGATCCTGCCGCGGCGCCCGGAGCTCGGGTGGAAGTTCGACCTGGACGAGCTCGAGCGGCTGGCGTCGCCCCGTGTGAAAGCGATCTACCTCTGCCACCCGAGCAACCCCACCGGTGCGGTCCTCGACGAGCCGGAGCTGAAGGCCGTCTGCGCCGTCGCGGACCGCATCGGGGCCCACGTCATCTCGGACGAGATCTACCGGGGCCTCGAGTGGGACGGGGAGCTATCCCCGTCGGTCGTCAACTGCTACGAGCGGGGCGTCACCACGAGCAGCATCTCCAAGACCCTGGGGATGAGCGGGCTTCGCCTCGGGTGGCTGGCGACCAGGGATCGGGCGTTCCTCGAGCGGTGCATGGAGCTCAAGTACTACGTGAGCCTCCATCAACAGAGCCGCCTCGACGAGGTGGTCGCCATGGCGGCGCTCGAGCCGACCAAGTACTGGAGCCTCGTCGGGAAGACGATGGCCGCCGCTCGCGTCAACTACGACCTGGTCGCCGCCTGGATGGAGGTCAGCGGCGTCTTCACCTGGGTCCGTCCCCGCGGCGGATTCCTCTCGTTCCCCCGGTACGACCTGGACATCCCCTCCTGGGATCTCTGCGTGCGCCTGCTGGAGAAGCCGTATCGCACGTACCTGATCCCGGGAAGCTGCTACGGCCACGAGGGACACGTGCGTCTCGGGTTCGGGCCCGGCACCTCGGCCGAGACGATCCGCGCCGGCCTGGCCGAGATCGACCGCTTCGTGGCCGACTACCGAGGCGGCCGAGTCCGCGTCTGAGCGGGAGCTAACCCTGAATGGCAAGTAATCTGGCGCCTTGAGCGGCCGGTCCGCGGGGCCTGCCGCGGCGAACCGCCCCACGGTGCTCGCTCCCGCACGAGCGCGAGGTCGGCAACGCGCGGGACCAGGCACGCGAACTCCGGCGGCGTGTCGCGGTGCGCTCCGCGCCGTGGGGCGCCCCGTCCGCCGCGTCACCCGCGGACCTCTGTCGCCGCGTTGTCCACGCCGAACTGCCGATTAGGGCTAAGCGCCGGTCGGAGTACGCGGTCTCGGAGGGGGCCGCCGAGGCCCCCTCCGATGGTCTACGCCCCCCGCAGCCTCGGGTCGAGGTAGTCGCGCAAGCCGTCGCCCACCACGTTGAAGGCGAGCGTGAGGCTCAGGATGGCGAGGCCGGGGAACGTGCTGATCCACCACTGTTCGAAGTAGTTCCGACCGGCCGCGATCATCGACCCCCACTCGGGGATCTCGGGCGGGGGCCCGAGCCCGAGGAAGCTCAGGGAGGCGAACGTCAGGATCGCCTGGCCCACGTCGAGCGTGCTCATGACGACGACTGAGGAGACCGTGTTCGGCAAGATGTAGCGGCGCAGCACGCGGGGGTCGGA
>CAZDYT010001017.1:0-1621 GCA_964509395.1 uncultured bacterium | reverse complement strand
AGGGCCCGCGCGCTCGGTCCAGACACCGCGGCGGTGCTGTACCAACTGGGCAGGGCCAGCCTTGCGAAAAAAGACTACGCGACCGCCGTGCAGCATTTGGAAGAGGCCGTGCGGCTGAACCCCGCGGCCGCGGTCATCCACCAGCCCCTGGCGATGGCCTACCGTGGCCTCGGCGATCTCGAGAAGGCGCAGTCCAACCTGGACCGAACCAGGGGTCGCGCGGGTCCCGGGGCGGCCGTGACCATGTCCGATCCCTTGATGGCCGAGGTGAGCACTGTGCTGCGGAGCCCCGAAGTCCACGGGGAGCTCGGACAGCACGCCAGTGCCAGGGGAGATTGGCCGGAGGCGGCGAGGCAGTTCCGGAAGGCCATTGAGCTGTCGCCAGACAACGCGATCATGCGCCTGAACCTCGCCCTGACGTTGAACCGCATGGGTGACGCGCGGGCCGCGCTGACCGAGCTCGATGCGGCGATCCGCGTGGATCCCTCTCTCGCCAGTGCTCATTTCGTGATGGGCACGCTGCTGGAGCGGAGTGGTCGCGATCAGGAAGCGATCGACCGGTACACCGCTGCCATCACGCACGACCCCGGGTTCCGTGTGGCACACCTCAGGCTCGCCGACGCGCTACGCCGAATCGGCCGCCTCGACGCGTCATTGTCAGCCTACCAGGGGGTTCTCGAGCTCGATCCGAATAGCGAAGAGGCGCGCTTCGGCGAAGCGATGGCCCTTGTGCGCCTGTCGCGCCATGCGGAGGCTCGGGAGCGCTTGCGCGTCGCGATGAGCCTCCATCCTGACCAGCCGGCGTTCCCGCAGGCGCTGGCGCGCCTCCTGGCCGCGTCTCCCGACCCCGAGGTGCGCGACGGCCGACGGGCAGTCGACTTGGTGAAAGCGTTGGCGGAGGAGCATAAGACCACGAGCGTGGCCGAAACGATGGCCATGGCGCTCGCGGAGGTTGGTCGCTTTGCGGAGGCGGCCGAGTGGCAACGCCTGGCGATGTCGGTAGCGGTGGAGGCGGGGCACCCTGACGCCGCGCAGCGGATGGCTGCCAACCTGGCGCTTTACCAACGACACGAGCCCTGTCGCACGCCCTGGCGAGACGATGATCCAGAATACAGGCCTGGCCCGGAAGTAGAACCAGGACTTCTCGATCCGCCTCGGTTCTGACGAATGGCTTCTGCGATGAGCCGTGCTGCGCGTTTCCGCGCCACGCGATCGATCCTGACGGCGGGATTGTGTCTCGCGGCCGGCGTGCTCGCGGCAAGCGGCGCCCCTGGCGCGGCTGGGCAAGAGCGAGCTGAAGCCGTCACCTTCAGCCGCGATATCGCGCCCATCCTGTTCGAGCACTGTGTGGTCTGCCACCGGCCCGGCGCGGTGGCACCAATGTCCCTGATGTCCTATCAGGAGGTCCGGCCGTGGGCTCGCGCCATCACGGAACAAGTCAGCGCGCGGAGAATGCCACCGTGGAAGCCGGAGCGCGACTATGGCGGCCCGTTCATCGGCAACCGCCGGCTGACTGACGAGCAGGTCGGGCTCATCCAGCAGTGGGTGGCCGAGGGCGCCGTTGAAGGCAGTCCCGTCGAGCTCCCTCCGATGCCGGTGCCGCCCGCAGGGTGGCGCCTCG
>CAZDYT010001016.1:0-1623 GCA_964509395.1 uncultured bacterium | reverse complement strand
CTCCCGGCCCGGCGACCGCCAGCTGGCTGGGGAGTAAATCTGGCGCCGTGAGCGGCCGGTCCGCGGGACCTGCCGCGGCGAACCGCCCCGTTCGCCGCGTCACCCGCGGACCTCCGTAGCCGCGGCGTCCACGCGGAATTGCCGGTTAGGGTTAAAATAGAGCGCTATGACGGCGCACCTGGCCGAGCTCTATCGGTTTCGCGTCCTGATCCTGACCCTGGTGCTCCGCGAGCTACGAGCGCGCTACCGGGGCTCCTTCCTCGGCTTTCTCTGGTCCTTCCTGAATCCGCTCCTCTTGATGCTCGTTTACGTCCTTGTCTTCGCCGTGTATCTGCGGGTCCCGATGGAGCACTACGCCATCTTCCTCTTCACGGGGCTCTTGCCCTGGCTGTGGTTTTCTTCGTCGCTCGGCCACGCGACCGGAGTCATCGTGGGCTCGGGCGCCCTGGTCAAGCGGATCCTCTTCCCGGCCGAGGTCCTGCCGCTGGTCTCCGTGCTCTCGAACCTCGTGAATTTCCTCCTGTCGCTCCCCCTCCTCTTCCTCTTCCTTCTCGCCTTCGGGGTCCGCCCGGGACCGATGCTCGCCTTCCTTCCGCTGCTCCTCACGCTCCAGCTGCTGCTGACGGTAGGGCTCGCGCTCCCGCTCGCCGCGCTCAACGTCTACCTCCGGGACGTCGAGCAGATCCTGTCGAATTTCCTCGTCCTCCTCTTCTTTCTCTCGCCGATCCTCTATCCCGTTTCGACCGTGCCCGCGAGCCTCCGCCTGGGCGATCTCCTGACGATCCCGCTCAGACCGCTCTACTTCCTCAACCCGGTGGCCGGCCTGGTCCAGGGCTACCAGAACATCATCTTCTTCGGCCGGGAGCCGCACTGGATCCATCTCGGCATGGTGACGGCCTTTGCTGTGGTCGCGTTCTGGGGCGGCTACTGGGTCTTCGACCGCCTCCGCGACAGCCTGGCGGAAGCGGTGTGAGGGTGTCGACGCCCGCCTCGCACGGCGAGATCGCCGTGGGGATCCGCGGCGTGTCGAAGCGCTTCCGGCTCTACCGGGGCCGTCAGGTCTTCACCGTGAAGGATCTCTTCGTGCGGGGGGGCCGCGGGGGCCTGTTTGCCGGCGAGGAGCTGTGGGCGCTCCGAGACGTGAGTCTGGAGGTGCCTCGAGGCTGCATGGTCGGCATCGTCGGCTCGAACGGCTCGGGCAAGTCCACCCTGCTCAAGCTCGTGGGCGGCATCCTGAAGCCGACGACGGGGGCGATCCGCGTGATGGGCCGCGTCTCCGCCCTCATCGAGCTGGGCGCCGGCTTTCACCCGGAGTTCACGGGGCGCGAGAACGTGTACGTGAACGGGATCCTGCTCGGCCTCTCGCGGGCGGAGATCCGGGAGCGCTTCGACGAGATCGTCGCCTTCGCCGGCCTCGACGCGTTCATCGACAACCCGGTCAAGACTTACTCGTCCGGAATGTACATGCGCCTCGGCTTCGCCATCTCGGTGACCGTGGATCCCGACATCCTCCTGATCGACGAAGTCCTGGCCGTCGGCGACGAGGCGTTTCAGCACCAGTGCATCGGGAAGATCCAGGAGTTCAAGGCGCGCGGCAAGACCATCCTCCTCGTCTCCCACGAC
>CAZDYT010001015.1:291-1626 GCA_964509395.1 uncultured bacterium | reverse complement strand
TCGGAGGGGAAGAGCAGGCAGAGGTCGTGTCGGGGATCGCAGCGGGCGATCGTCGCACACCAAGAACGTGTGCCCTGCCGGATCCGCGTGCCGAAGCTTCCTCGCAGCACGTGGTTGTTCGTGACGATCCCGCCGACGCCATCGATCAGCCCGCCACCCCAGACGGCGACTCCGCTCCCCTGGCTCATGACACTGCCATAGCGGTCCAGGCTCTCCACGACGAAGACCATCGGGCCGACTCGCTGGAACAGCTCTTCCGCGGAGAGCGCGCGTTCGGTTGCGGGGGCGGAAGCCACGGCTTGGACACCGGCCCCGCCCGGACCAAGCGCCACCAGGGCTACGACTGCGAGCAGGAGGGACCTGGGCGACTGGTAAGGCTGCATTCCGGCCACCTCCGGACCCCCAGAGAGCGGGGGCGTCCTGGACAGGAAGGATGTCCGCTGCCGAAGGAAGCATTGTCCGCTGTCTGCCCGGAGTACCCCGACCACGGACGGCGCGACCGTCGAATCTCCGGGCCCTGGCAGGCAAACACGCTTGCTCCTACCGCGCCTCTCCCCGACTTCCGCTCGATTGTAGGTCCCGTCGGGCGCGGCGCACAAGCCGGAGCGCCAAAGGGCTGTCGTCCCCCGGCGGGGTGGCGTGGATGGCCAAGATTTCCCGACGAGATCGGGGAGGACCGCCGCTTGACAGAATGCCGGAGGTCGCTAGACTAAACGCGCCTTCGCGAAGGAAGGCGCCCCTCATGGACACGAGAGGGCCTCGCGATGCGGGTAGTGTGGAAACCAAACCATCTACCGGCCGCCTCCCTCGCCGGACTGGCCGTTCTCAAGGCCCCCAGGAAGCGTGTTTGCCCGAAGCGCCCTCCGCTCTTTGGCGCCGGGGAACCCGCCGCTTTTGATCAGATGAGGGTTGTCTGCCAGGCATCGGGACCGGGCACGCTGAGCCGGGCCCTGGTCCTCCGGCTCGTTGCGCCAGGGCCTTGCCAACGCGGCGCCGTGAGCCGCGCCATCGCGCTGCTCCGCGAGGACCCGGAAACGGCACACCCGTACTACCGGGTGCCGTCATGAGACGGGCAGTCTGGGGGTGTCTGGTCGGCGGGCTCTTGCTCTGGCTGGCCGTGCCGCTGGCGGCGCAGGAGGCCCCGCCGGAGCCCCCTGCGCCGGAACCCACCGCGGTGACGCAGGAGGCGCTGGGCGAGGTCTACAAGTTAATGGGGGCGAAGCGGGACCCGGAGGAGATCCTGAACGCGATCGTTCGCGCCTACGAGGTCGCCAGGCGGGCCAATGACGCGGCGGGCGAGGCCCGGGTGCACGGGATCGGCGCAATCCTTCTCGA
>CAZDYT010001015.1:0-281 GCA_964509395.1 uncultured bacterium | reverse complement strand
GGCGTGGCGGAAGGCGGGGGAGGCGTGGGTCAGGGCCGGCGACGGGCCCGGGGCCGTGGCGGCGCTGGTAGCCGCGGCGCAGGCACTGTTCACGGCGCGGGAGCCGGCCGAGGCTGACTTGCACCTCGTGCAAGCGCTGACATGGGGGCGCGCGGAGTCGCGACGCCCCCTGGCTGCCGCAGAAGAGCTGCATTTGGCCGGCGAGTTCCTGCATGATCGAGGGCGGTTACGGCAGGCCTACGAGTTTTTCGCAGCCGCCTTCGCGCTCCGAGAAAAGATCG
>CAZDYT010001014.1:0-1630 GCA_964509395.1 uncultured bacterium | reverse complement strand
GGGAGCGGTCGTCTTCGCGCTCGCACCCCACTTCGCCGTCGCCCTCACCGGCCGCCTGCTGGTGGGCCTCGGGGCGTCGGTGATCCTGATCGCGTTCCTCCGGCTCTGCACGGAATGGTTCCGGCCGGATGAGTTCTCGACCCTCGCGGGGCTCACGCAGACGGTCGGCAACGTGGGCGCGCTGGTGGCCGCGGGCCCGCTGGCGTTCGCCGTCGAGCGCCTGGGCTGGCGCGGGAGCTTCGTCCTCATCGGCGTGGCGACCGCGCTCCTGGCCGGCGTCTGGTGGACCGTCGTGCGCGACCGGCCGGAGGAGCTGGGCCTGCCGCCGGTGAACCCGAGCCGCCCGACGCCGCCGCCCGGCTGGGCCGTCCTCCGCGGCATCCCGCGCGTCCTCGGCAACCCCCGGAGCTGGCCGCCCGTGTTGGCCGCGACCGGGATCTACGGCACGCTGCTCGCGTTCCTCGGGCTCTGGGCCGTGCCGTATCTCAGCCAGGTGTACCGGCAGTCGCGTCTGGACGCGACGGCGTACACCTCGGCGATCGCCATCGGCGTCATCGTGGGCAGCCCGCTCGTCGGGTGGCTCTCCGACCGCTGGCTGCGCCTCCGGCGCCTCCCCTTTGCCGCGTTCACCCTCGTCTACGCGGCCTGCTGGGCCGGGCTCGCGCTCCCCGCGCCGGGACGCCTGCCGCTGTCGGGCCTCCTGCCTCTCTGCTTTCTCCTCGGGCTGAGCGCCTCGGGCGTCGTCCTGGTCTTCGCGTGCGTCCGCGAGGTGAACGACCCCGTCTACACCGGCGTGGCGCTCGGCTTCCCGAACGCGCTCGCCTTCCTCGGACTCGGGCTCTTGCAGTGGGGGCTCGGGTGGATGCTCGACGCGCGGTGGGAGGGCCTCCTCGCCGGGGGCGTGCGGATCTACGGCGGCGACGCCTACCGCGCCGCCTTCACCGTCTGCTTCGCGATCGCCGTGCTCGCGTTCGTCGCGACGTGCGCGGTGACCGAAACCCGCGGCCGCGCCCGTTCACCGGGGGCTCCTCCCCAGCGCGACCCATTCGAGGGAGGGCCGCGCGGGTGACGCGGCGGACGGGGCGCCCCGCGGCGCGGAGCGCTCCGCGATCCGCCGCTGGAGTTCTCTCGCCTGGTGATGCGGGTGGCCCGCCTCGCGCGCGGGCGGGAGCGAGCACCGTGGGGCTCTTCGCCGCGGCAGGCCTCGCGCGGCCATCGACCCCAGCTCGCTTGCTCCGAACAATGCGGGTCGGGGCTCGACGCTGATGGGTAGCGTGGTGCAGTTCTGCGGCCATCTCTGGCGCAGCGCGCAGCGACCCGCCGTCTTCCGGCGCTGCACGAGGATCGCCCTGATCATCGGAACCTTGCTTTCGCTGGTGAACCAGGGCGACGCGATCCTCGGCGGCCGGCTGGACGCCATCATCGGGCTGCGGATCGCCGCGAACTTCCTGATCCCGTTCGTGGTGGCCAACATGGGGGCGATGAGCTCGCTCCCGCCCCGCCCGAGGTAGGCGCTCTCCGGGAGCGCTCGCACGGGGCTCGGCGCCGGCGGGGGCAAAGCCCCCGTCCGACGAGCTAGGACGCTTGTTCGCCCACAGTCTGCACGAACGTGTCAGGGTTGGCCATGGGA
>CAZDYT010001013.1:0-1630 GCA_964509395.1 uncultured bacterium | reverse complement strand
TGGCGGAGGTCCTCGCCTCTCAGGGGATCCGGACCGCCGGCTTCGTGGACAACCTCCTCGCGGGCCGGACTTACGGGCTCGACCAGGGCTTCGCCGACCTGTGGGAGCGAACGATCGTCATCCTCACCGCGGACCACGGCGACGCGCTCAACGAGCACGGGTACATCGGCCACCTCTGCCAGGTCTACGAGGACATCGTGCACGTCCCCCTGATCGTTCGCTTCCCGAAGGGCAAGGGGCCGCACGGCCTCCGCGTCCGGGGCTTCGTCGACTTGACCGATCTGGCGCCGACCGTGACCGACGTCTTCGGCGTCCAGGGCAAGGCAGGCTCCGACCGGGCCTTCCGCGGCCGGAGCCTGCTGAGGGTGATCCTGGGGGCGCCGGGCAAGCCCGCCGTGGTCTCGCGCACGGCCGAGGACCAGCCCAAGTACGCATTGC
This sequence comes from uncultured bacterium, assembly GCA_964509395.1. Lineage (GTDB taxonomy): Bacteria > Methylomirabilota > Methylomirabilia > Rokubacteriales > DASRDR01 > CAZDYT01. Next base: position 1,192 of record CAZDYT010001013.1, on the reverse strand, counting down.
GCCACGAGCGTTTCAAGCTCATCTACAACACCGCCCGCGGCCAGAGCGAGCTCTACGACCTCGAGGCCGATCCCGGCGAGCGCGACGACCTGGGGGGGCGCTGGCCGGTCCGCACGTCCCTCTATCGCCAGGCCATCGAGCGCTGGATCCTCGAGGCGAGGCGCGGCGCCAAGGCCGTCGAGGAGGAGGTCGCACTCTCCGACGAGCAGAAGGAGCAGCTCAAGGCCCTGGGCTACGTCCGCTGAGCCAGGGCGCGGACCGGTCAGCGCTCCTTCCTCACCCACGCCTCCTCGGGGAGCAGCGCCTTGTGCCCCGAGGGCGCGATCTTGCGGTAGACGCGATCCGGCGGCCACGGGCTTCCGTCCACCCTCAACAGGCGCTCGAGAGGGATCCCAAAGAGCCGCTCGTTCTCCAGCAGCAGCGGCTCGACCAGCTCCCAGTCCTCGGGCGCGAGCGCGCCGAAAGCGCCGCCGTTGAGCTGGTCCTCGGTGAGCCGCCGGTGGGGATCGCGGACGTAGATGGCGCCGCCGGAGGCGAGGGAGAAGAGGTTCCCGCCCGGATAGGGCGCCAAAAGGTCGTGAAGACCGCCGCTCTCATCGAAGGCGACGCCGTTCAGGACGACGAAGCCGCCGCCGCTGAGCGGGTCGCCGGCCATGAAGGACTCGGCCAGGTAGTCGAGGCACGTGCCGTTGATCACGACACGGGGCTTGCCCACGGCGTTGATCAGGGGTCGCCCGGCGGCGTTGCCCAGGACGAAGGCATCCCCTCCCTTCGCGCCATACAGGAACGTCTGGCCGACGTCGCCGTGGACGACCAGCGTGCCGGCCTTCATGATCTGCGCGAGCTGGTCCTGTGCGGAGCCGTGCACGACGATCTCGGCGCCGTCGATCCCCGAGGCGAGGTAGTCGCCGGAGGAGCCGTGGACGTCGATGCGGACCTCGTCCGTGTCGGGCCCCAGGCCGGCGCCCAGGAAGCGCTGGCCGCGCGCGTGGGCCACGAGGAAGCGGCGGAACCCCGCGTCGCGCTGCTCCACGATCGCCCGGGCCAGCGAGCGCGGCCCCTCGGAGGGGAAGCCTCGCGCGTCCACGACGAGGAGCTGGTCTGGCGAGGTCGGCTGGAGCGGCGCGCTCCCCCAGCCCATCCAGGCGCAGTGACGGCCGGGCCGGGCGCGTACGGCTTCGACGACGCGGGC
>CAZDYT010001012.1:0-1635 GCA_964509395.1 uncultured bacterium | reverse complement strand
GTGTTCGCTGCCGCGTGGACGTACGATCCGGCGCCGCTGGCGCATGACCTCACCCGGCTGCGGTTCATGCTCCTGAAGCAAGGTCATAACCTTCCAGCCTTTCACGCTACGACCGACAGGCAAGTCAACCGCGACGCCGTGGTGGAAGCGCTGGCCCGCCACACTAATTGGCACTTCGCGGCGGTGGTGATCGAAAAGGCGAAGGTGAACCCGGTTCTGCGGGAGGCCCACCGGTTCTACCCCAAATTCGCATCGAGCGTTCTGAAGTTCATTTTCCGGCGCCACCTAGTATCCGGCACGTCGACCATACTCATCTTCACCGACACCCTCCCCGTGGCGAAGCACCGGGAGGCCGCCGAAAAGGCGATCAAGACCGCCTGCCGCCAGGAGCTCGATGCGTCGATCCGCTTTGAGTCGTACCATCATCCCAGCGCGAGCAACGCGTGGATTCAGGCTGCCGACTACTGCTCCTGGGCGACCTTCAAGAAGTGGGAGCATGGGGATGTGCGGACATACGAGGTACTCCGGGCGCGCCTGGCGGCTCCAGAACTCGATGCTCTCAAGGCGGGAACAACGAAGTATTACTGACCAACGCGCGCGCGGGCCCGTCGCGTCCTTGGAAACGAGCTGGCCCTCTCTCTGGCTGAGAGGATGTCGGGCACGACTGTCACTCGAGGCACTCGCGGCATTCCTCCTCCGTCATGAAGCGCTGGCAGATTCCAAGGAGCACAGGCGGTTGGAACTGGGTCTTGTAGTTCCTGATGATCGGGCAAGCCCTATGCTGCCGGCCCAGGCCGGGCGGCGTGGTGCGCGTCAGAGGTCGCCCTTCCGTGGACGAGGTGCAGGAACTGTTCGCCGATCGGTAGACATAGTCGACGTCGCTGATCTTGCTATCGAGGTCGCTCTTCGCTGACTCGTAGGCCCTTCGGGCGGTGTCGTAGTCCCACTCCTCGGACGAGCAACTCGGGCTCCGAGAATCGCGGCAATCCTCTAAGTCGCGTTTCTTCCGTTTCAGACGGTCTGCTGCGTCGCTGACCTGTCCGGCAGCATCGGAGGCGTCAGAGGCCCGCCGCCGGAGCCGGTCCAGCTCGTCCTGGCAACTGCTCCAGTCGGCGACGGCCACCCCCGCGAGGCACAGTAACGCCGTGCCGGCCAACAATGCGTGCCCTCGACACCACATGGCGCCCCCTCCCATGAAGTTCGCGGTTAGGGGACTGTCCAGATGGCCGCGACTCTACGCTGGGAGGGTGAGCGGGGTCAACGGCCAAGGAACGGCTAGGCTCGTGCGGCGCGTATCCAGGCGTTGTGCTCGGCCGCGACGGGCTCGGCCAGATCGGTTTGTCGCCGCCCTCGTCGTTCCCCGGGGCGTCGCCCCGCGCGCCCCCGGCGCGCCTGATACACGACGGCGCACGTCCGGGAACAGAGCAGTTTCCGCTTCACCTTGAAGAAGAGCCGGCCACACAGCGCGCAGTACCGGAGCCACGGCGTGGACGACTCAAGCACCGCGAGCAGCCCGAGCAGCTCGCGCCCCCAGCGGGGCGAGACGGCCGTGATATCGGAGAGCACGGCGGGGCCGTCTCTCACGTGCGCGAGGACGACCCGGATCTCTCCCGTCTCCCAGGCGCTGAGGTCGAC
>CAZDYT010001011.1:0-1637 GCA_964509395.1 uncultured bacterium | reverse complement strand
GCGCCGGCGAAGCCGGCGCGCGGAGCGGAACACCTTGAGGCGTTGCGGTAGTTCTCTCGCGAGTCGCGCGGTTCTTCCGACAGACACGTAGCTCGGCCCCGGCATGCCCAAGGCTCCCTCGTGCCGCGCCCGCGTCGGCGCCATCCGCTGGCTGGATCCCGTCATCCTCGAGGTCGACCTCGAAATGATCCAGCCCGCGGAGCTCGTCTTCGAGGCCGGCCAGTGGATCGCCATCCCCCTCGGCGAGAAGATCGTCCGCCCGTACTCCATGGCCTCGCCGCCCTCCGAGCGCCGCGTGATCCGCCTCTGCGTGGACGTGAAGCCCGGCGGGTCGGGCTCCCGGTTCTTCCGCGAGCTCCGGGTCGGCGACGAGGTCGCCTTCCAGCCGCCGCTCGGGACCCTCACGCTGATCCACGACTCCGCGGCTCCCGTCGTCGTGGTCGCGGAGGAGGTCGGCGTGGTCCCGTTCCGCTCGATCCTCCTCGCGCAGGCGGAGCAAGGGTTTCCCCGCGAGATGACGCTCTACTTCACCGCCCCGGCGTACGCGCACCTGATCTACGACCCGGAGTTTCGCCGGCTCTCGGCGGCGAACCCTCGCTTCCGGTACCGCCCGATCCTCTCCGCGCCCGATCCCGCCTGGCCGGGAGAAGTCGGGTCGGTCCTCGAGGCCGTCGGGCGAGAGATGGGAGCGCTCCAGGGGCACGAGGCGCTCCTCTGCGGCGGGGGCGGCCTCGTGAAGGCGGCGCGCGAGCTCTGCCTGTCGCGCGGCATGGAGCGGAAGCGGATCCGCTACGAGAAGTTCTGGTAGAGCCGTGCCGATGACCGTCGCATCTCTGCGTCGTCGCAGGCTCGAACGTGGCTGATCTGACGGGCGGGGAGCTGGTGACGGCGGTGCTCGCCCGCGAGGGCGTGCGGCACCTCTTCACGCTCTGCGGCGGCCACATCCTGCCGATCTACGACGCGTGCCTCAGGGATGGCATCGCCGTCATCGACACGCGGCACGAGCAGGCGGCCGCCCACGCGGCCGACGCCTACGCCCGCCTCACGCGCCGGCTCGGCGTCGCGGCGGTGGTGCCGGGGCCGGGCGTGACCGACGCGGTGACCGGCGTCGCCAACGCCTTCGCGGCGCGAAGCCCCCTGCTCCTCATCGGCGGCGCCGCGCCGCTCGCGCTCCGCGGGATGGGGGCGCTCCAGGGGATGGAGCAGGTCGCGCTCTTCCGGCCGATCACCAAGGGCGCGTGGGCGGTCCCCGAGACGCGCCTCATCCCGGAATACCTGGCGACGGCGATCCGCACGGCGCGGAGCGGGCGGCCCGGCCCCGTCTTCGTCGAGATCGCCGTGGACCTCCTCATGGGGACGGTGGCCGGCGCGGAGGCTCCGTTGCCTGACGTGGGCCCGGTGGGCCTGCCGGCTCCACCCGCTGCCGACGTCGACCGCGTCGCGGCGCTCCTCGCGGCGTCGGAGCGGCCCGCCCTCGTGGCAGGGACCGGGGTCTACTGGGACGACGCCCCGGGGGCGCTCGCGACCTTCGCCGAGCAGGCGGGGATTCCCGTCTTCATGAACGGGAAGAGGCGAGAGAGCAAGCCGCACGATCACCCGTGCGCGTTCCAGCTCGCCCGCGGGCTCGCGCTCCGGGA
>CAZDYT010001010.1:0-1638 GCA_964509395.1 uncultured bacterium | reverse complement strand
GGAGGAGGGCATCCCGCAGACCCTGGCGGGGCCCGAGACCCTGCCGCAGCGCTGCTGAGTATGCGATGGATCTGGTCCTCCGGCAGAACGACACCCATCACCGGCAACCAGCCCCTAAGGTCGGCTTCGACCATCGACCGAATGCTGGGAAACCGCGCCGTGCCGTGATGGGTCGTGATCGCGACCGAGGCCACCCCGGCGCTGGCAAACAGCGTGGCCAGCTCCTTCCGATCACCGAGCACGAATGGTGCACGCAGGGCGTCGGCTGCTCGCTGACCCGCAACCCGCTCGAGCAACGCCACCTCGGCCGCGTACGCCGGCGTGTTGTCGAGGCAGTCCCACACAGCAACGGCCAGATGGCCCCCGGGAGCCAAGACCCGCAGCATTTCACGGAGGGCCTGGCGCCGATCTGTGAAGAACATCAGGCCGAACTGGCTCACGACAGCGTCGAAGGATCGATCCGGGTAGGGTAGCGACTCCGCCGTTCCTTGGCGCCACTCGACTCCAGGCGCGAGCCGCATGGCCACTGCCAGCATCCCAGGATTGGGATCGAGGCCCACGACTGAACCTGCGGCACCCACGCACGACGCGGCTTCCCGGGCGAGCACCCCGGTTCCGCAGGCCACGTCCAACACCCGATGGCGAGGCTGGATCTCGGCGGCGGCGACTACCCGTGGCGCCCACTGCTGGAATAACGCCGGAACGAAGAACTCCTCGTATGCGGTCGCGGCATCGATCTGAGCTTGCAACGCAAGATCAGTCATGTCCCGTTCCCTCTGCGCCGTCTAACGCTCCGGTTCAGCGGCGGCCCGCGTAGCGGGTCGTCCGCCGCAACCGCTGGTCGGGCGCCCCTTTCACGCGGCCGCCCAGGCGTGCGACAGCACCTCGGCCTGTTCGAGCACCGTCTGCGTCGCCTTTTCCTGCTTGTCCGGCGGGTAGCCGTGCTTCCGGAGGATGCGCTTGACCAGCACGCGCAGGTGGGCGCGGACGTTCTCGCGCACGGTCCAGTCGATGGTCACATTGGCACGCACCGTCGCCACGAGCTCGCGGGCGATATTTCGAAGCGTCTCGTCGCCCAGCACCTTCACCGCGCTGTCGTTGGTCTCGAGCGCGTCGTAAAAGGCCAGCTCCTCCTGGGAAAGGCCGAGCTGCTCCCCGCGGGCGTCGGCCTCGCGCATGTCCCGGGCCAGCGCGATCAGCTCCTCGATCACCTGCGCCGCCTCGATAGCGCGGTTCTGGTAGCGGCGGATCGCCTGCTCCAGCATCTCAGCGAAGGAGCGCGCCTGGACGACATTCCTGAGCCGGCGGCTCCGGATCTCGCCGGACAGGAGCCTGCGCAGGAGCTCCACGGCCAGGTTGCGCTGCGGCATCCCGCGCACCTCGGCCAGGAAGTCCTCGGAGAGGATCGCGACGTCAGGCTTCCTGAGCCCCGCGGCCGCAAAGATGTCCACCACGCCCTCTGAGGCGACCGCCCGGGACACGATCTGCCGGACGGCGTGGTCGAGCTCCTCTTCGGTCCTCGCCTCGCCCGGCCCGCGTTTGGCGAGACTCGCCCGCACCGCCTGGAAGAAGGCCACGTCGTCCCGGAGGCGTAGCGCCTCCTCGTGCGGCACGGCGAGCGCGAAGGCCTGGGACAGC
>CAZDYT010001009.1:0-1641 GCA_964509395.1 uncultured bacterium | reverse complement strand
CCAGTCATGGCACCGGCGGAGGGCCTCGTCCAGGACGCGGAGGGTGAGGGGGCCGATGAGCCCAGTGTGCTCCGCGAGCGGAATGAACTCGTCCGGGCTGACGAGGCCGTGGCGCGGGTGCTGCCACCGGCAGAGCGCCTCCACCCCCAGGGTCCGGCCCGTCAGCAGCTCGGCCTTGGGTTGGAACAGGAGGACCAGCTCCTCGTTGTCGATGGCATGCCGGAGCTCGGCCACCATGGCCAAGCGGTCGGGGCTGTAGCGGTCGCGGGTCGGCTCATAGACGTTATAGCCGCTGTGGGTCTCCTTGGCCAAGTACATGGCCACATCCGCCCTCTGGAGGAGGGTCTCCGCGTCGTGGCCGTAGTTGGGGTACACCGCGATGCCGATGCTGCCCTTGACGTCCAGCGTGATCTCGTCGATGACGAAGGGCTCCGCCAGCTCCCGCTGGATCTTCTCCGCCACCCGGACGGCCGCCTCCGGCGTGGAAGCGTCGGGGAGGAGGACGGCGAACTCGTCGCCGCCCAGACGGGCGACGGTGTCGCTCTGGCGAAGCGACGCCTCGAGCCGCGAGCCGATCTCCTTGAGCAGGCGGTCGCCGTGGTGGTGGCCGAGGGTGTCGTTGACCTCCTTGAAGCGGTCGATGTCCATGATCATCACGGCCACCCCCGAGCTGGTTCGGCGCGCGGCAAGGATGCCCCGCTGGACACGGTCCTGGAAGAGGGCCCGGTTGGGGAGGCCCGTGAGCGCGTCGTAGAGGGCCTGGTACTCGGTGATCACCGCCTGGCGGCCGCCGACGTAGACCGCACCCAGGGGCAGGAGCAGCAGCGGGATGTATAGGAGGCTCCGTTCGGCCGCCATCACCACGACGGGCGACAGCCCGAGCAGAACGCCGGTCACGCCGACCTGGAAGGCGATGTCCCGCGACAGGTAGTCGACGACCGGCTCCCGCTGTACGAGGGCGATCACGACCCCTGTGAGGGTGGTGTTCACGATGAAGAAGGCGAGCCCGGCGGCCATGATGGCCGGCAGATCGCCTACGGTGAAGTGGGGCGGCGCATCGGGGTGGGGGATGTCGGCCAGGAGCGCCAGGACCCCACCGCAAGCCCCGAGGGCGAGCGTGTATTGCGCCAGGTTGAAGACGGACTTCGCCGCTGGCTTCCCGGCCCGCTTATCGGCCACCAGGGAGGCGAGGGCCTGGACGAGGACGGCTCCGAGTGTCCCCGAGCTCAGGACGAGGGCAAAAGCGAAGGCCGTGGAGACCGTGACCTCCTCCTCCTCCGCGCGGTGTGGGAACTTGATCGGCAGCAGCTCGCCCAGGAGCGTGACGCCGGCGAAGACCCAGAACATGGTGGAGGTGTGCCGGGCCCAGTCGTCGATGCCCACGAAGGCGAGGCCGATGAGCAGCCCGATGCCGGCCACCGAGACGGCAGCCACGTAGAGCTGCAGCGGCTGGGCTCCCCGGAGCCGCATGATGTGGACCTACCTTCCTGCGCGATGGGCCTTACGCTGGATATCGGACCCTCCGGACCCCCTGTTGAGTGCGATCTGTCCCCAGATCGTGGAGCCCCCGCCAGCCCAACGGAGCCGGGGAGTGGACTCCGATCCCCTCACTAACGCGACGGCGCCTCAGGAGGGTGCTTC
>CAZDYT010001008.1:0-1645 GCA_964509395.1 uncultured bacterium | reverse complement strand
GACCGGTTCCGGGGCGTCTGCGTCATCGACCCCCGCGGTCCTGGGGCGCCGGCTGCGCTCCGACACTGGCGGGCTCAGGGCGTGACCGGGATCCGCCTGCGGCCCTTCCGCGAAGGAGAGAACCCGCCCACGGGCCCGTGGTTCGGGACCGAGGAGACGATGCCGCTCTGGGAGGCGATCGCCGGGACCGGGACGATCGTCTGCCCGCTCTGGGCGGGGACCGACTTGACGAAGCTCCGCGGGCTCCTCGAGCGGTTTCCGTCGGTGCCCATCGTGGTCGACCACCTCAACAACCCGGTGCCCGCGGAGGGCTTGGAGCAGCCCGCCTTCCAGGCCTTGCTCGACGTCGCCCGGCTCCCCCACGTCTACCTCAAGCTCTCGGGCTTCCACCACTGGTGCCGGGAGCGCTATCCGTACCGAGACGGGATGCCGTTCGTCGAGGCGGCCGTGCGGGCGTTCGGCGCCGGCCGGTGCATGTGGGGCTCGGACTTCCCCCACGTCCTGGCCGGGTGCGGCTATGTGCGCAACCGCAACCTGCTCCCCCGGGTGGCGACGGCGTTCCTCTCGAAGGCCGAACTCGAAGCAGTGATGGGTGGAACTGCCGAAGCCTTGTGGTTTCGGTAACTTAGGCGTCAACCCTCGACAGAAAGGATGAGCCATGAGCATCACGCGCCACGACGTCGGTCCCCGACTGAGCCAGGCCGTCCGGCACGGCGACACGATCTATCTCGCGGGGCAGGTCGACGACAGCTCGCCGACGGTGAAGGGGCAGACCGAGCAGGTCCTCAAGAAGATTGACGGCCTCCTCAAGCACTTCGGCAGCCACAAGTCGAAGATCCTGGCAGCCACCGTCTATCTCCCGGACATGGCGACCTTCGACGAGATGAATGCGGCGTGGGACGCGTGGGTGGAGCGGGGCGATACGCCGGCGCGGGCCACCGTGCAGACGAAGCTGGCGCGACCGCAGTACCTGGTCGAGATCGCGGCCATCGCGGCGGTCTGAGCGCCCGGGGGGAGGGCATGCGACTCGCGGGCAGGCGCGCGCTCATTACCGGAGGCGGCACGGGGATCGGGCGGGCGACGGCGGAGCTGTTCGCGCGCGACGGCGCGCGCGTGATGGTCTCGGGCCGCCGCCGCGCGGAGCTCGAGGAGACGGTTCGCCTCGTCGGGAAGGGCGGGGGGACGGCGGCGCTCGTCCAGGGCGACGTCTCGCGGCCGGCGGATGCCGAGCGGATGGTCCGCGAGACCGTCGCCGCGTTCGGCGGGATCGACGTCCTCGTCAACAACGCCGGCATCCTCGTGCGTAATGCGTCCGTGACCTCGGTGGCGCTCGAAGACTGGCAGCGGGTCCTCGACGTCGATCTCACCGGGGTCTTCCTCGTCTCCCGGTTCGCGCTCGGCGAGATGGTGGCGGCGGGACGGGGCGGGGCCATCGTCAACGTCTCCTCGGTGGCCGCGCTCGTCGGCGACCCGAAGCTGGCGCCCTACAACGCGGCGAAGGGCGGCGTGAACCTCCTGACGAAGAACATGGCTCTCGATTACGCGCCCCACAGCATTCGCGTCAATGCCGTCTGCCCCGGCCGCGTGGCGACCCCGATGCCGATGAGTCGGCTCAAGCCGGGCGAGGACTGGGAGGAACTCCTGG
>CAZDYT010001007.1:0-1645 GCA_964509395.1 uncultured bacterium | reverse complement strand
AGACCGGGAGCACCAGCACCTTGCCGGTCTCCCGCCCGAGCGTGTCGGTGAGCCGCGCCACCAGCTCGCCACGGCGGCTCGCGTCGAGCGGACCGCAGAAGGCGCTGTACTGGATGCGCTCCAGCCCGTAGTCCTTGCACGCGTTGGCGATCCGCACCCGCACCCGGTCGTCCTCGATGTCGTACACGACGAACGTGAGGAGGTCCTGACCTCTCACCACTTGAAGGCGAACGGGCGGTAGGCGTCCCCGCCCCGCAGGAATGCCGCCAGGCTGCGCGCCTGGATCTGGATCACGGACTTGACCCGATGCCTCCGCCCGCGGAACCCGACCTCGCCCTCCAGCCGCTCCAGCACGGCGGCGGCCACCGCTCGCCGGCTCTCGTCGGACAGCAGGCCCTCCCGCGTCTCGAGCCGGGTCCCCTTCGTCAGGACCGCGATCACCGCCCGGTCCACGACCGGCTGCCGGAACTCCTCGATGAGGTCGAGCACCAGCGACGGCTTGCCCGGCCGGTCCACGTGCAGGAAGCCAGCGAAGGGTTCCAGCCCCGCGTTCATCAGGGCGCCCCAGACCTGCGTGTACAGGATCCCGTAGCCGTAGTTGAGGGACGAGTTCACGACGTCGGGGGCGCCCCGGTGGTCCCGCGTCTCGAACGGCGCGTGGTCCGCCAGCAGCGTCCGTACCCCGCTCCAGTAGTGCCGCCCCGCGGACCCCTCGATCGCCAGGAGCGCCGCGCGGGCCTCGTCCACCCGCTCCCCGGCGACGTGCTCGACCTCGCGGCGCGCCGCCACGATCCCCTTGACGGCGCCATCGAGGCGCTCGAACGCCTCCGGGGCGGCTTCCTTCAGGTACTTGCCGAAGTACTTGAGCAGGGCCGCCTGGTTCGCAAGCTTCCCGCGCACGACGGCCCTGGCGACCTCGAGGCCCCGCCGGTCCCCATACGCGGCCATTTGCTCCCGGCGCGTGAGCACGGTCGCCGTGAGCATCGGGGACGAGAGCATGGCGAACGGCTGGCCGCCCGGCGTGAGGAACGACAGGAGGATGCCGCGCTCGCAGCAGGCCTCGATCAGGTCCGTGGAGAGCGACACGCCCGGCGCGGCGACGATGATCTCGCTGATCCGGAACAGGGGTAGCTCCACCTGCTCCGCTCGCTGCCGCGGTGGGCGAGGGTCGCCGTCCTTCGGCCTTCCGGCCCGGAGCGGGGCGACTGGCGTCTTCGTCCCGTCCGAGGTCAGAACCCGGAGCGGCGGTCGCGCCGGGAGGTCCATCGGGAGGAAGAGCTGCGGTCCGCCCTCGATCAGTTCGAGCCGCGGGCGCGGCCCCCGCACGACGAGCCGCTCGCTCGTCTTGCCGAGCACGACGCCGAAGTCGCTGACGATGACGCTGTTCATCCCCCTGGCTCTCCTGCCTCGCCGAGCAATCGTTCATACATCGCCAGCAACCGGTCGGCGATCGCCACGGCCTGCCGCGCGTCATCGGGCCCGTACAGCTCAGACGCCGGTGTGTCCGTCACCTCGTCGCCGTAGAAGGCGCGGCCTCGCTCCTCGGCAAGGCGGTCCACCGTCCCCCTCATTTCCCGAGTGACCTGAGTCCACTCGGCCGGCGGCCGGTCCAGAAATTGATCGATGATTTCGTGGGCATCCTGAC
>CAZDYT010001006.1:675-1646 GCA_964509395.1 uncultured bacterium | reverse complement strand
GTGCCGCCGTTGACGCGGACCTCGAACGTGACGCCGTCCCGGGCCAGGTCCACCGGCACCCAGGCCATGCCGATCGCGCGGCCGAGCTGCGGGCTCCACTTCGCGCTCGTCACGCGGCCGATCGGCTGCCCGTCGCCCACCACGGCCGCCCCCTCCTCCGGGAGCGGCCCCTTTCCGGCAAGCTCGAAGCCGACGAGCTGCTGCCGGCGACCGCGGGCGCGCGCCCCCATCAGGGCGTCTCGCCCGACGAAGTCCGCCTTGTCGAACTTCACGATCCACGCGAGGTTGGCCTCGAGGGGGTTCGTCAGCGCGTCGGTATCGTGCGTGACGATCAGGTGCTGCTTCTCGAGCCGGAGGACCCGCTGGGCTTCCACGCCGAACGGCCGGACGCCGAGCGGCGCTCCGGTCTCCAGCAACGTGTCCCAGAGGTACTCGCCGTAGTCCGCCGGGAAGTGCACCTCGTAGCCGAGCTCGCCGACGAACCCGATCCTGAGGAGCACGCTCGGCACGCCCGCGACGCGCCCCTCCCGCGCGGCGAGGTAGGGAAAGGCCGCGGGGGAGAGGTCCAGGTCCGCGATCGGGGCGAGCAGGTCGCGCGCGCGGGGCCCGGCGACGTTGATGGCGCCGAGCGCCCCCGTCACGTTCGCCACGTGGGCGCACTTCCCCGTCCCCGCGAGCCACCAGGTGCACCACTGCTCGATGGCGTCCACGCCTCCGGTCGTCGTGGTGACGAGGAAGTGCTCGTCGCCCAGGCGCGCGACGGTGCCGTCATCGAGGATGATCCCGGCGTCATCGCAGAGGATCCGGTACCGTACCCGGCCGGGTTTGAGGTCGGAGAACCGGTTCGGGTGGAGCCAGTCGAGGAATGCCGCCGCATCGGCGCCCGTCACGTCGAGCTTACCGAGCGTGCTCACGTCGATGAGCGCGACCGCCTCGTGGACCGCGCGGCACTCCTCCTCCACCGTCGTGTA
>CAZDYT010001006.1:0-665 GCA_964509395.1 uncultured bacterium | reverse complement strand
GGGGCCGATTCCACACCCCCATGTCCATGAGCGTGGTGCCGCGCGCCACGTGGCGGTCGTGGATCGGGGTGAGCTTCACGGGCTCGGGGAGCCGCGCCGCGAGAGCGCCCAGCGGGACCGGGACGCCCGGCGGACGGGCCGTGGTCGCGCCGGTCTCGTCGACGGTCCGCCCGGTCATCGCGGCGCAGAGGTCGATGGCAGGCCGGTGGCACACCTTGCCCTGGCAGGGCCCCATCGTCACCGTCGTGTAGCGCTTCAGCGTCTCGATGTGGTCGAACCCCTCGGCGATGGCCTGGCGGAGGTCCTGCTCCGTGACGTCCTCGCAGAGGCAGACGAACTTCTTCGCGCCGGCCCGCGGCGCCCTCGCCAGACGGACACCCGAGTCCGTTCGACGGGCCGCGCGGACGGTCCCGGCCGCGGCCTCAGCCAGCTCGGCGACGCGCGCGGCCAACCGGCCGCCGGCTCCGCCGAGCGCGAGCGCGGCCTGGGCCCCCGCGAGGCGCCCCGACGCCAGCACCGCGGTGAGCCCGTCCACGCCCGCCACCTCCCCGGCCGCGAACACGCCCGGCGGGAGGCTCGCCGGCACGAGCCGACCGGTCGCGCCGTCGTGGCGCAGCCGGCCCCCTGCCTGACCCAGGAGCCCCGCCGCCGGCTCGAACCCCATC
>CAZDYT010001005.1:0-1647 GCA_964509395.1 uncultured bacterium | reverse complement strand
GTGGGGATCGGTGTGGCCCGCGGCCCAGCGGTGGAAGCCCTCGCGCGGCTTCCGCTGGGGCACGGGCGCCTGCGACATCCCGGGGACCGCATCGTACTCCGCGTAGGTGGCCAGCAGCGGCCGGCCGCGTCCCCAGCGGGCCCGGAAGGCGGTGGGCATGGTCGCGCTCCCGGCTTCCACCTCGAAGCCCTCCTTCCGGAGGAGGTCCACGTAGAAGGCGGCCGAGCGATACTCGCGCCAGGCCGTCTCGGCGTAGTGCCAGATGACGAGGTGCCAGTCGGACAGGCGCGCCCGATGCTCGTCGATCCAGGCGAAGACGGTCGCTTTCTCCGGGGTCATCATGGCGATCGCCCTCCAGGCCTCGCGCGGTCCTACCGGCAGGCCTCGTGGACCGGCGTCACCCGGCTCAGCACCTCGCGGCCGGTCTCGGTGATGACGATGGTGTGGCCGAGCGACATGGCGAGCCCGGCTGCGGCGTCGGCGAGGATCGCGTGGAGGAACAGGACCATGCCCGGCCGGGCCGGCATGGGGTTCCCCGCGTAGAGCATCGGAGGCACGTCCATCCACGTCGGGCGGTACGTCGCCCCCAGCGAGTACCCGCAGGCCGCCATGCGGGCGTGGCCGAAGCCGGTGGCGTCGTAGACCCGGCGGTGGGCGGCGTCGATCTCGCCGAGCGGCCGACCCGGCGCGGCCGCCTCGGTCATGGCAGAGAGCGCCTCGCGCGTGACCTCGAACATGCGTGCCTGGCGCGGGTCGGTGGCGCCGATGGCCAGGGTCCGCATGAGGCAGGCGTTATAGCGCCGGTACGTGGCGGCGAACTCGATCGTGAGCTGGTCCCGCTCGCCGAGGTGGGTCGCGCCCGTCGAGGACCGCACGAGGAGGGCGCGCTCGCCGGAACCCAGGACGGGCCCGGAGGGGGCGACGTCACCGCCGCCGCGGAAGATGGCGCTCTGGCCCGCCGCCAGGATGTCCCCCTCGAAGGCCCCGGGCCGCGCGGCCCGGATCATGGCGACGAGCGCGTCGTCGGCGAGCGCCGCGGCACGGCGGACGTAGTCGAGCTCCGCCCGCGACTTGACCAAGCGGAGCGTCCGGACCACGTCCGAGGCGTCCTCGAGGCGGCACCAGCCGTCCAGCGCCCGGCGGACCCTTTCCCAGTTCGCTCCGGTCAGCCCGTAGGTCGCCAGCTCGACGCCGACCCGCCCGCCGCAGAGCCCTTTCTCCTCGAGGATCGCCCGGAGGTCCAGGGCCGGGTCCGTCCCTTCGGCGTCGTACCAGAGCCGGACATCCTCGATGACCGAGGTGCGCCGCGCCTGCTCGAGGTCGGGCCGCCGCGTGAGCAGGGTGAGGGCCTGCGCGTCGGCGGTGAGGACGCCGCACTGGAAGAAGACGTAGCCCGAGCTGTCGAAGCCGGTCAGGTAGTAGAGGCTCTCCTGCGCGAATAGGACGAGGGCATCGTGCCCCTTCTCGCGGAGCGCCGCGCGCGCGGCCGCCTGGCGCGCGGCGAACTCGGCGCGCGTGAAGTGAAGCGCCATGGCGCGCTCAGCGGAGTGGGACGAGGGACAGAAGTCGCGTCAGGGGCCGCTCAGCGGGGAGAACTGTCCGAGACCGCTCCCCCTCAGCGACCCGATGTCGATCTGCACGGCATAG
>CAZDYT010001004.1:0-1650 GCA_964509395.1 uncultured bacterium | reverse complement strand
CGTTCACCGCGGGCCGCGTTCACCGGTTCCGGTGGAAGGACGGCGGCTTCGTGCGCGTCTGGCAGAGCCGGCCCACGGAAGGCTACATCGCCGACTTCGCCTACGGGGATCTGGACGGGAACGGGATCCCCGACGTCGTGGTCGGCGTCGTCCCCCGCGGGTTCGGCCTCGACACCCTCAATCCCTTCGGTCGGCCGCGGGCCCACCTGATCTTTTACGAACTCCCCTAGGCCACCCGGAGGGGGGCGGCGCCCCCCTTCCGGACCTCCCCCGAGGCCCTCCCAAAGACCGCCTCCAATGGGGAAAATAGGGCTTGACAGGGTTTTCCGAGCGGGTTATTCTGCCGCCGGTTTACGGGTCTCAGGTGAGACTCTGGGCTTTATTTTCGATCCTGATCCAGCCTGGGTCTAGGTGCGAAGGGGGGTGGTGGCCGGGCACCCAACCAGTCGCGGTCCTCAGTAGTCCCACCGACGGCATCCTCCAATTCGTTCTTGCAGCGAACCGTGGCCCCTCGGGTCACGCACATGAGAGTGGCGATGGGAGGTGCAGAATGAAGCGACTGGCAGTGATCGCGGCCGTAGGCGCCCTGGTCCTCGGAGCTGCCCTACCGGCCCTGGCGCAGGCGCCGACGGTCAGCTTCTCGGGCGAGTGGCGCGTGGTCGGTGTTACGAGCGACAACCTCACGGACTACAAGGACACCGCCGGCACCGCCAACAAGGACAGCCGGAACTTCTACGCCCAGCGGGTGCGGCTCTTCACCACCGTGACGTCGGCCGACAAGAAGGCCAAGGCGGTGTGGGGCCTCGAGGTCGGGGACGTCACCTGGGGCTTGGGCGGCGGGGCGAACGGCGCCGAGTTCGGCGGGACGGGCACCCGTGTGGGACCCAGCACGGGCGGTGAGCTGGGCGCCGACGGCGTCGCCGTCGAGACCAAGCAGGCGTACATCTGGTTCGAGGTCCCCGGCATCCCGAACGCGGGCCTGACGGTGGGCATCCAGAACGTCACCGTGCTGGCCACGCCGTCGGAGTTCTTCTCTGACGACCAGGCGGCGATCAAGTTCGACTGGAAGTCCGACCAGTGGGACCTCCAGCTCTTCACGTCGAAGTTCGAGGAGGGGTCCCTCGTGAACCCCGACGACGTTGACGCGTACGGGGCGCGGTTCGGCATCAACGTCGCCAAGGACCTCCGGTTCACGGTCGAGGGCATGATCGTCAACACCAACAACGTGCCCGGCAGCGACTTCGGCGACACGTACTGGGTCGGCGGTACCGTCGGGACCAAGGTCTCCGACGTGGCCGTCGACGCCGCGTTCGTCTACGGCCAGCGGAAGCTGGCGTGTGCCGCGGCGTCGGCCTGCACAGGGGCCAATGGCGAGCGGAAGGGCTGGGGGACCATCGTGGGGGTGCGGGCGCCGGCCGGGCCGCTCACGGTCAACGGGAGCGCCTGGTACACGAGCGGTGACAAGACCGAGGCTCCGGGAACCGCCACCGCCGGGCCTCTGACCACGAATACATCCGACAAGATGCCCACCCCGGAGAACCAGGGGTCGTGGTATCCCCGCCCGCTGATCGCCGAGGCCTTTGCCGGCCACCAGACCATCGGCGGGCCTCCCGGCGCCGGCTCGCCCTTCTACGCCGAATTGGCGGGCAC
>CAZDYT010001003.1:0-1651 GCA_964509395.1 uncultured bacterium | reverse complement strand
GCCGGGTGTTCGATTCACCCCGGGGGCACCACATCCCTCGCAGAATAAAGCATGGCACCGTAGTTGCTCGGGGCTGCGTTGGGGCTCGTTTGGGCACCACGAAGTCAGGATTTGGTCAGGCTGGAGGCTGGAGGGTAACAACGATGCCGGACCTGTACGAGAAGCACCTACCCCCGCCAGAAGTAGCGGTCCAGCTACCTCCCGAGGAGTTGGCGCTGTTCGTGCTGCGCTTCCTCAGCGACCCGGACGCCGGGAGCACCCGCAACCGATACAACTTCACGCTCATGTCAGCTACTCAGTATCCGGGAAACGTGGAGCGTACCGCCGTGGCTACCGCTCTGGCAGAAGCCTGGGCCTGGCTGGAGCGTGAGGGCCTCATCGTTCCGAGGCCCGGACAAACAGGAGAGTGGTTCGAGGTATCCCGCCGGGGCAAGCAACTCACCGCCCAGGTCGACTTCGAAGCGTACAAGCGCGGCAACCTGCTCCGGCGCGACTCCCTGGACCCAACCCTTGAGCAGAAGGTATGGCCGCTCTTCATCCGAGGAGACTATGACGTGGCCGTGTTCCAGGCGTTCAAGCTGGTCGAGGTTCGGGTCCGCAAGTTGGGGAAGTACAGCGACAGCGACCTTGGCGTTGACATGATGCAGCGAGCCTTCAAGCCCGACGGGTCGCTTGCTGATCCTGGTCAACAGCCTGCTGAACGAGAGGCTCTCAGGTCACTTTTCGCGGGAGCTATCGGACTCTTTAAGAACCCGGGCAGTCACCGCTCCGTGACGTTCGAGCCAGCCGAAGCGGCCGAAGCCGTCTACCTCTCGAACACCCTCCTCCGGTTCCTCGGTAGAGCCGAGACTCGCCTCAAAGGCCAGCCGTAGCTCGGACGGCACATTACTTACTGAGCGGCGTCCGCGCTGACCACGAGCGGGATCACCTTCGCCGGGGTCCCGGTCTCGGCCTCGTAGAGCGCCGCGATCCTGCGGGTCCCCTCGGCGATGTCGGCCTCGGCGACAATCGCGTACCGGCGGTAGACGCTCTCCGTCTTGTGTCCGGCGATCTGCATCGCCACCTTCACGGGCGTGCTCGCTGCTGCGAGGGGCAGGGGAGGCTGGGTCAGCGACACTGGCTCCCCGAGGCTCGATGGCCGTCGCCATCTCCCGACGCAGCGCAAAGTACTCGGCCAGGCACTCTGCGACGCACTGGGAGAGCGAGATCCCGCGGGTCGCCGCCTGCTGCTTGAGCTGCTGATAGTCCTCGGGGCCGACGTAGGCGTGGACCTCCCCCGAACCTTCACAAGCGCCTCCTCGCGGGCGTCCTCACGCCTCGGTCCCCTGCAGACTTGACATTATGTCAAGTCTTGATACTATATCGTCCTGACGGAGCCGCTCGAGCCGGCGGCTGCGAAAGCCCTGATCCGGACGATCCTGGACGCTGGCACGGTGACGTTCTCGCGGCATGCGTTGGAGGAACTCGCCGAGGACGACTTGACGACCGTGGACGCGGTCAACGCGTTGCGGGGCGGAGTGGTCGGTCCCGGAGAGTTCGAACGGGGAACCTGGCGGTATCGCGTTCGCACGGCGCGGCTGGTCGTGGTGATCGCGTTCCGCTCTCAAACAGAACTTGTGGTGGTGACGGGATGGAGGGTCGGACGACGATG
>CAZDYT010001002.1:0-1651 GCA_964509395.1 uncultured bacterium | reverse complement strand
AAAACACTGAAACCGGCCTTGCGGCCGGTTTCGCAGCCTGCTTCCGAAGAAGCAGGGGGGACAAATCCTCTGGGACAGTATCGCGACGTCTTGGCGGTGTCAAATTCCGGATTTGCTCACGGGCCGCGGCGCTGAGGACAGGGACGGCACCGGATTCGTACACAATCGACATTCCTGAGGAGGCAGCATGCAGCGGGAGGAGATCGTCGGTCGGCTGGCGGGGTCACGCGACCTGCTGGCCCGGTTTGGCGTGAAGGAGCTGTATCTCTTCGGTTCGGCTGCGCGCGACGAGGCGCGCGACGACAGCGATGTCGACCTGCTCGTCGAGTTCGAGCAGCCGGTCTCGCTGTTCCAATTCGTGCGCCTGCAGCGCGGGATCGAGGCGGTGCTGGGTCGCCGCGTGGATCTCGTCACGCGACGGGCGATCAAACCCCAGCTCCGCGATCGCATCCTGCGCGAGGCCGTCCGTGCCGCCTAGAAACCGTCGTCTGCGCATCGAGGACATGCTGGAGGCGGTCGAGCGGATCCAGCGCTACACCGCTGGCATGACGTTCGAGGCTTTCTCCGAGGATCACCGCACGATCGACGCTGTGATCCGGAACTTCGAAGTTCTGGGCGAGGCTGCGCGTCACATTGACGACGATGTGGCCGGACAGGCGCCGGAGGTGCCATGGGACGACATCCGCGGCATGCGGAACGTCGTCATGCACGAGTACTTCGGCGTTGACCTCACCACGGTCTGGAAGACCGTGTCCGATGACTTGGCTCCTCTCCGGACGGCGTTGCTCGCGCTGCTCGCACGGATGGAGCCCGGCGCATGACCGACCGTCGTCTTATCGAAGTCGCGTTTCCTCTGGAGCAGGCGTCGCTCGACTCGGTGCACGAGAAGAACGTGCGCCACGGGCACATCTCGACGCTGCACATCTGGCCGGCGCGCCGGCCGCTGGCGGCGTGCCGGGCGGCGCTGATCGCGACGCTCCTTCCTGACCCCGAAACGCCGGAGGAGCGCCGCCGCATGCTGGAGATGATTGAGAGCGGCGAGGCCAAGCTGGTGGTGGGCACCCACGCGGTCATCCAGGAGAAAGTGCACTTCAAAAACCTGGCGCTGGCCGTCATCGACGAGCAGCACCGCTTTGGGGTGGCCCAGCGCCTGGCGCTGCGCCGCAAGCTGCGCCACGAAGGCATGGAGCCGCACCTGCTGATGATGACGGCCACCCCCATTCCGCGCACCCTGGCCATGAGTTACTACGCTGATCTGGACGTCTCCACGCTGGACGAGTTGCCGCCGGGGCGCACCCCCATCATCACCAAGGTGGTGAACGAGGCCCGCCGCCACGAGGTGATCGAGCGCATCCGCGCGCAAATCGCCCAGGGCCGCCAGGTCTATTGGGTGTGCCCGCTGATCGAGGAAAGCGAAGCGCTGGACCTGAGCAACGCCACCGAAACCCACGCCGAACTCAGTGCGGCCCTGCACGGCATACCCACCCCGTCGGGTGCGCCGGCGCAGGTGGGCCTGCTGCATTCGCGCATGCCGGCGGACGAAAAGAAGGCGGTGATGGCGGCCTTCACGCAGGGCCAGATGGCCGTGCTGGTCAGCACCACGGTGATCGAAGTGGGGGTGGACGTGCCCAACGCTTCGCTGATGGTGATC
>CAZDYT010001001.1:0-1658 GCA_964509395.1 uncultured bacterium | reverse complement strand
CGAGGAGCCGGCTCGTGTACCAGTAGACGAACACCCAGGGCGCTTCCTCGACGAGGACCTTCTCCGCCTCGCGGTACTTCGCGAGCCGCGCCGGCCCGGCCGGCAGCCGGTCGGCCTCGTCGAAGAGCCGGTCGACCTCGGGGGACGAGAACCGCGAGGTGTTCCCCGGCGGGCCGATGTTCCGGGTGTGGAAGAGCACGGTGAGGAAGTTCTCGGGATCGGGATAGTCGGCGATCCACCCCATCCGGTGCCACTGCGTGCCGCCGTCGTCCACGAGCTTGATGTACGCGGCCCAGTCGAGGTTGGCCACCTGGACGGTGATGCCCAGCTCCCTGAGCTGCGCCTGGACCAGCTCCACGATCCGCTTGTGCAGGGCGCTCGTGTTGTAGTGGAGGGTGATCGGCGGCAGCCCCTTGCCGTCGGGATAGCCGGCCTCGGCCAGGAGCTGCCGCGCCTTCGCCCTGTCGTGGGGGTAGCCGGCCAGCTCGGGGTTGTACCCGGGCATGCCGGGCGGCAGGACGCCGCGCGCGGGCAGCACCGACCCCTCGAGGAGTACCCGCGCGATCGCCTCCTTGTCGATGGCGTAGTTGAGCGCCTGGCGGAGCTTCTTGTTGTCCTTGAAGGGCGCCTGCGTCAGCGTGAAGCGCAAGGCGTAAGTGCCCAGGATCGGCCAGACGTGGAGCTCCTTCGAGAGCACGGGATCGGCTTGCACGGCGCGAAACTGCCCCGTCGGGATGTCCACGTGCTCGAGGTTGCCGGCGCGGTACTCCTGGTAGCGCGTGTTGTCGTCCGGGATGATGCGGTAGACGATGCGGTCGAGGTACGGCGCGCCGCGGAAGTGGTCCCGGAACGCTTCGAGGACCACCTGGTCATCGTGCCGCCACGAGACGAACCGGAAGGCGCCCGTGCCGACGGGCTTCGACCCGAACTCCGGGCCGAGCCGCTCCGCTTCCTCCCGCGGCACCAGGTACGCCGCGTCGTAGGCCATCAGCATGAGGAAGGGCGGGAACGGCCGCTCGAGCGTGAGCTCCACCGTCGAGTCGCCGGCCACGCGGACCCCCCGGATCTCCTTCGCCTGCCCCTTGATGACCTCCGGGGCGCCGACGATCTTCTCGACCACCCAGGGCTTCTTGCCGCGGGCGGCCCGCTCGAGCGAGTACTTCACGTCCGCCGCCTTCACCTCGCGGCCGTTGTGGAAGCGGACGCCGTGGCGGAGCGTGAACGTGTAGACCCGCTGATCCGCCGAGATCACCCACCGCTCGGCGATCGCCGGGACCGGCTGCATCTTCTCGTCCAGCTCGACGAGGCCGTCGAACATCTGCCGGATGACGGCGGAGGACGTCGTGTCCGTGGCCTGCGCGGGGTCGAGCGTCGGCGGGTCCGCGCCGAGGACGGCGCGGTAGGTCCCGCCCCGTTTCTGGGCCTCCGCCGGGGCGAGCGCGAAGGCGAGGAGGGCGAGGAGCGAGAGGAGGAACGCGGTCACGACCGAGCGGCGCACGCGATGCATGGGGCACCTCCCATCAGGGTGACGTCATGGGGATGAACCGGGCGGCAGCGGCGGGGCCGGCACCGGAATCGTCGGGGCCGCCGGCGGCAGGACCACCGGCGGCGCCGGCACCGCCTCCAGCGGCGCTTCGACCCACACCCGGTCCAGACGG
>CAZDYT010001000.1:0-1659 GCA_964509395.1 uncultured bacterium | reverse complement strand
GACGTGGCTGACTTGCAGGGAGCATGCCTCGCACGGCTGCGGTGCCATTCCCCCCCGGGGCGCGGCGGTGCCGTCGTGCGAGCGGGCGATCTGGCGGCATCGAGTGTCATCGAAAGGATCCGAGCCGTCATCCGGCGGTTACACCGCATCCTTCGGCCGCAGCCGATCCACCTCCGGGGCGGGAACCTAGATGGGTTCAAAACGCTCTATCCCCAATCCCCGTGAGCGGGGCGTCCCCACCTGCGAGGCCAGGATAGCGCCGCGGGCCGCCCGGAAGCCCGGCGGCATCCAGGAATCCTGCGATCCGCTCGTAGCGGTGCACCGTGCCGTCCTTGAAGCGCAGCTCGAAGTGAAACGGCCCGCCACCCGCGTCAGCACCGCCCCCCGGTAGGCCGCTCGTCCGGGTGCGCCCACGGCCCCGGGCCGCTCGGGGGGAAGCGCACGGTGCTCCCGTCCGCCTGCCGCACCACCAGGCTGCCCCCCTGGGCCGTCAGGGTCGCCCCGTACTCTGCCAGCTCCCACCCCCCGGCCCCCACGCCCCCGGCCGCCCCGTCACCGTGCTCCCGGACGCCCGCCTCACGACCACCGGCCGCCGCCCCGGGAGCACCAGGTCCGTCTGGCTCGCCAGAAAGCGGCCCGTGAACAGGTCCACCGGCTCCCCGCCCGGTCTTCTTCGGCGGCGGGCCGGCGCGAGGCACTCGGCCTGCGTGGGCCAGCGCACGATCGAACACGCAGCTTGACATCGGCAGTCATATCAACGCCGCGCATCAGCCGCGCGCGCCGCGACCCCCGGCCTGAGCACGACGCTTACCGCGCGTCGGCTGAATGCGCTTGTTCGGCGGTTCCTGATCGCGCACGCCACCGGCTCTAGCCTGAGCTGGCGTCGATCTCGGGCGATGCGCCGGGATGCCGTGAAGCATACCTTCGACACTGATGTCCTCATCGACGTCAGGCCAATGAACTCCTTGACCGGACCCGATGAGACGAAAATGTGTCCGTTGCTTGGGAGTGGCCTCCGATAGGCGCCAGGACCAGGCCAGCGGAACGCTGATGACTCGGCCGTCTTCGAGATGCGCGATGATCTCGTCCTCGGTGACCCGCACGTCTTGGATGCGCGGCTCGGTGCTAGCCACAGTGTTCATGCCAGCCAGAACTTGCAGGTGCTGTTCTCTCGCTCGACGTGCACGTGCGCCGGCCCATTACAGTCGAAGCTGGTGAAGAAGACCCGGTACGGCCCAGGGATGCCCTTGATTCTTGGCATTCAGAGATGTCCGCTCCTCTTCCGTTCGCTCAAGCAATAGTACCCTGCGAACCCCTTGCGCTGCTGGCGAGAGACAATCCACGGGCGCGAGCCACCCGAAGAGCGCGGCGACGAGGTAGACGTCCACCGTGCCGACGCGCCCACGACCGCCAGGGCGACACCGGCCGGGGCGGAACCCGGGAGACAGCCGAGACGACGCAAGGCAACCGCACCGGCTCCGGCAGGGCGGGCCGCGCCACCCGAGCCTGAGGCTTCCCGTGTGGCGCGCGAGCGCCGGCCGCCTCGTCACGCCCGGGCCGACCGGCCGCCCCGCTCCCGCGGGAGGCCCGCTTCCCGCGCCTCACCTCGGCGCACGGCGACAGCTCGCCCACTGGGCGCCACCTGCGTCTGGCCACCGT
>CAZDYT010000999.1:0-1659 GCA_964509395.1 uncultured bacterium | reverse complement strand
GAGCACCCGCACGCCGTGCTGGGCGCACTTCTGGGCGAGCCCGTTCACCGCCTGGCGGGTGCCCGCGTAGCCCGATACCTTCTCGTGGAGGGCGAGGCCGACGTAGTCGGTGTTGAAGTCCGGCCAGATCCCCCGGACGAACCGGCGCGCCTCCTCGCCGACGTGGAGGTCCGAGGGGTAGCCGGCGGCGTTCTGGCTCTTCCAGACACGCTCGTAGGCGGGGACGTTCTTCTCCTCGTCCACGCCGACGTAACCGACCTGCTGGAAGCCGAAGGCGACCGGGTCGTGCATCCAGACGTCCACGCTGTGGCGGAGGATGGCGTGGAGCGGCCCGGTCATGTAGAGGTTGCGGACGCACCCGCAAGCGATCCCCGACGCCCCGGCGCCGACGCCGGCCTTGTCGAGCACGACGATGTCCTTGCCGGACCCGCGCTTTCGCCGGGCGAGCTCCATGGCGAGATGCCAGCCGGTGCTCAGGCCGTGGATGCCGGCGCCGACGATCACGTACTGAACGGAGGCGGGGATGTCGCTCATCTGAGTCTCCTCCGGGCCGGGTGGCGGGCGCGAACTCGCGGCACTGTCCCAGCTCGCGCAAAGTTACCCTAGCCGCCACCGGCAGGGCTGTCAAGTAGACCCGCACGGGTCGCCCGTGCTATCAATGCTCCCACGATGGCCGAACCGAGCGACCACCGCTACATCGGGCGCCCCATGAGGCGGGTGGAGGATCGCCGGCTCCTCCTGGGCGTGGGGCGCTACGTGGACGACGTCCGACGGCCGGGGCTCCTCCACGTCGCCTTTCTCCGCTCCCCTCACGCGCATGCGCGGATTCGCCGGCTCGACGTCGCCGCGGCGCGCACGGCGCCCGGGGTGGCGGCTGTCGTCACCGGCGCCGAGGTCCGCCACCTCGGCCCCATGCCGGTGACCCGGATCTTCCCGGACATGAAGGTGCCGCCGCATCCCGTCCTCGCCGACGACGTCGTGCGCGCGGTGGGCGTGCCGGTGGCCGCGGTCGCCGCCGAGAGCCCCTACCAGGCGCGCGATGCGATCGAGCGGGTCGACGTGGACTACGAGCCCCTTCCCGCGCTCGTGGACCCGGAGGCGGCCCTCGCCCCCGACACCCCGGTGCTCTTCCCCGAGCTCGGGACCAATCGCTCGTTCACCCAGACCTGGCGGCACGGGGATCCGGACGCGGCGTTCGCGGCGGCGGCGCGCGTGGTGAGGCTCCGGGTGGTCCAGCAGCGGCTGGCCGCCGTGGCCCTGGAGCCACGCGGCAGCCTCGCCGCCTTCGACCCGGCGACCGGGGAGCTGACCATCTGGACCTCGACCCAGGCGCCCTTCATGGTCCGCGCCGAGATCGCGCGGGCCCTCGGCCTCTCCGAGTCCCGGGTCCGCGTGATCGCCCCCGAGGTCGGGGGCGGCTTCGGCGTCAAAACGGCGCCGTACCGCGAGGACGCCGTGGTGGCGTACCTGGCGATGCGGCTCGCCCGGCCGGTCAAGTGGATCGCCACGCGCAGCGAGGACCTCCTCACCACCAACCACGGTCGCGGAGGCGTGGCCGAGGGCGAGCTGGCGGTGACCCGGGACGGTCGCATCACGGGGCTCCGCGGCCGCGTCCTCTATCCGCTCGGCAGCTCCCTGGCGAACAGTGCGGGCGTCTCG
>CAZDYT010000998.1:0-1661 GCA_964509395.1 uncultured bacterium | reverse complement strand
CGCACCGGCTCGGGGTAGCGGAGGAAGGCCAGGTAGTGCTCGCGCTTCTTGCGCACCTCGGCGATGAAGGTCGGCGAGTCCTTCTCGCACGCCTGGCACAGATCCTCGAACTGGCTGGCGGCGAGCTCGGGCTCCCAGGCCGCCTTGATCGTGCGCATCCGGCTGTTGAACTCCCCCGCCCCGGCCTTGCCGAGATGGGTCTTGGCGTTTCTCTGGAGGTGCACGATACAAAGCTGCACCTCGGCGGTCGGAAACAGGCTCTTGGTCACGCTGAGCAAGCCCGAGAAGTCGTCCTGGACGAGCAGGAGGACGTTACGCAGACCCCGCTCGATCAAAGAGCGCAGGACGCTCTTCCAGTGCTCGAGCGACTCGCGTCCGGGCAGGACCTGGCACGCGAGGACGCGCTTCTTCCCATCGCGGCCCAGCCCGGCGGCCAGGTAGACGCAGGAGGGTCGGAGGCGGTCAGCCTCGCGGACCTCCACGTACTTGGCATCGATGAACAGGGCGAGCAGGTCGGTGTCGAGGGGCCTCGTGTTGCGCAGCTCGAACTCCTCGATGAAGTGCCGGGCGACGCTCTCGAGTGCCTTTTCGGAGACGGACAGGTCCAATCCGCGCAAGGCTTCCCGCGCCGCACCCTGTGAGCGGCTGGCGGCCACGAGCTGCCGGAGCAGGGCGCCGGTAGCGTCGCCGTAGCCACGCTGGTAGGGCGGGGGCAACTGCGACGGACGGAACTCGCCGGTGCGGGTGCGTGGGACCTCGACTTCGGTGGGCAAGCTGCCGACGTCGACCGTGCGCTCGTAGTATCCGTTGCCCTTGTCGCCCACGGTCTGCTCCAGGTGGCTGCTGCGCTCGGCATGGAACAGGCAGCTCAGCAGCACACCGAGCAGCTCCCGAGTGCCGAGCTGGTCCAGGCCGCCTTCGGCCAGGGCACGGTCGACTTGCTGCTGCAGATCGGCCGGTGGATCGTTGGGCTTGGGCTTCATCGCGTCCTCCGCGTGCAACGCCGCAGCTCGGGCATCGGCTCGGGGTCGTGGGCGGAGCCAGCCGGCTCGCTCCCGTACAGCTCCTGATGGCGCAGGCGGGCGAGCTTGAGCTCGGCCAGCGGACGCAGCCTACGCAGCAGGCAGGTCAAGTAGTCGACGTCGGGCGGTCGCGGGTTGGCAAGCACCTCCGCTATGACGGGCTGGTAGTACGACAGCGATCTCACCCGCGGCAGCGGGGCGAGCCAGGGTTCCCGCAGGGCGCGGCGAGCTCCAGCCAGCAGCAGTGCCGCCTCGACGACGATCAGCTCGACGCCACGCTCGAACAGCGTCATGGCCAGGCGGCGGTCGTGGCGAGAGACGATGGTGGGGGTGTCGGGGAGCCACAGGTAGCGTCCGAGCACCGCGCGCAGGTAGCGCCGCTGGGGGGTGTCCCGCTCGTCCTGGGGGGGGCGGCAGGGCCGTTTGGATCGCGTTCGACAAAGTAGCCGAGCCGGTGGCACTTGATGCAGGAGGGAGCGGCAGCAGTGGCTGGTCCCGCAGCCGGCCCGAGCGGCTCGGGGGCGGAACCAATGGCTTGTGGTGCTGGTCGTTCATCGCCTGCCTCCACGGGCAGACTAGAACAGGACATTTCGTCGGCGCCAGAAGCTGCGTCCGTTACATCGGCTTTCAGGCCCTCCC
>CAZDYT010000997.1:0-1666 GCA_964509395.1 uncultured bacterium | reverse complement strand
ACTTACCGGCAGAGGTGCGGCCGGACGAGGACGAGCCGGGGGTAGAACGTGATCGGGAGGAGCATCGCGACCGTCAAGGCTCCGGCAGCCCTGCGGGCCTTCCAGGGACTCGATGACCTCGTCCAGGATGGCGGCCGTCCCCGCCTGGCCGGCGACCTCGAAGGCGTCCCGTGAATCCCGCAGGTGACCCACCAGCCCCCTCCGACTATCGCGATCGGGAACGGCTCGGCGGATCTTCCGAACGATCAGCTCGGTGGGCACGCCCTCGCGCGCCATCGCCAGCAGCTCTTCGTAGAAGCGGCCGAACGGGACCTCCGTGACCCGCCCCCCCACGCTCGGGATCGGGCCCGATCAGTCGATCCGGGACTCGTCTCGGTACATGACCTTGGGCCGCATCGTCTTGACCCACTCGTCGATCTGGGCGTCGGTCATGTAGTTGTCCATGTTGAAGCGGTCCCAACTCATGATCTGGTGGAGGGGCTTCTTCCAGCGCTTGTACGGGGGCTTGAGCGGCGGACCGAAGCACATGACGTCGATGATGGCGAGATCGTCCGGCACCGCCAGCAGGGGCTTGACCTGCCTCTGGATGTCCTCTTGGCCGATGGCGGTGATCCACCAGACCGCGTATCCCAGGGCGGTCGCAGCGAGATGAGCCGACATCGTCGACGCCGCTACGCTCTGCAGGAGGATGCGCTCGGCATTCTGCTTGTACCGGCGATCCAGCTCCGAGCCGTCGTTGAGGACGGGGAAGGCGCGGATGAAACGGAAGTCGGCGACGATGACGATCAGGCCCGGGGCGGTCTTCACGCCGTTGTAGTTCGGGGTGGGGAAACCCATGCGCAGCTTGGCCCGCCGCTGCTGCTCTGCCACGAAGCAGTCGCCGAGCGTCTCCTTCACCCGGGGATCGGTGACGATGATGTAGTGCCAGGGCTGGGCGTTGGCCCCGGACGGCGCATGGCGCGCCGCTTCGAGGATCATCTCGAAGTGCTCCCGGGGCACCTCGAAGGGCGCGAAGGCCCGGTTGGTCGCGCGGCGCCGGATGACCTCCATGAGGGTGTCATAGCGGGCCACGTTGTTGAAGGCGTCCGCGCTCACGCCCGGAGCCCGGCGTGGAACGTGGAGGTCACGGCATACGCTCCCCGGAGCAGGCGCGCGGCAGGCTCTCGTCGCGGGTCGACCCCCTCCGGGTCATGCTCGTTGATACCCCAAAAGGCGGTGATCGCGCAAGCCGTGTTGCGGGCGCCGCCTTGACAGCGCTTCTGCCCCGATGTTATATGCGAGTCGACCCCCGTTCCCCACACCTTCCCCAGCGACGCTCCTCGACCCGGGAGGTACAGCCATGAGGCATCCAGCGCGGAGCCACGGCGGCGTGATGGGCAAGAAGCTCCTGGCGGTCGTCGGCGACGCGACGAATCCGATGCCTGCCCGGGCGAGAAGTTCGCGCTAACCTAAGAGAATGCTGAACGACACCGCACAGCCGGCCAGTCGGCGTCCGCCCCGCGCGTGGGCCGACTCTCGCGGGCCCCGGACGCCGACAGAAGATGGCCATCGGCGTCCGCCCCGCGCGTGGGCCGACTCTCGCGGGCCCCGGACGCCGACAGAAGATGGCCATCGGCGTCCGCCCCGCGCGTGGGCCGACTCTCGCGGGCCCCGGACGCCGACAGAA
>CAZDYT010000996.1:0-1671 GCA_964509395.1 uncultured bacterium | reverse complement strand
GGAGCTCCAGCTCGATCGTCCGCCGCGTCCCCTGGGCGGCCTCCTCGAGGGTGATCTCGACCGGCGCCTGGAGATCCGGGCCGCGCCACGTCCGGTGCGCGCCGGCGGGCGATGCGCGGGTGCCCGCTCCGAACGGCCCACCCGGCCCGAAGACATCCCCCAAGAGGTCGGCGCTCTCGGGGCCCCCGGGCGCGCGCCCCCGTCCCCGCGTCCGTACCCCGAGGTCGCCGAAGAACGTCCGGAAGAACTCGGAAAAGTTGCCGAGGTCGCCCCCGGGCTGGACGTGAACCCGAAAGCCGCCGAAGTCCCCCGCGCCAGCCCCCGGGAAGCCCTCGGCGTAGCGCTGCCAGTCCGCTCCGAGCGCGTCGTATCGCTGGCGCTTCTCGAGGTCCGAGAGCACCTCGTAGGCCTCGTTGATCTCCTTGAAGCGCTCCCCGGCCGCCTTGTTCGCGGGATTCAGGTCCGGATGGTACTTGCGCGCCAACCGACGATAGGCCTGCTTGATCGCCTTGACGTCGGCCGTCCTGTCGACCCCGAGGATCTTGTAGTAGTCCTTGTACGCGACGGCCATCTCAGTTGAATTGTAGCAAACGCGGACAGCCCCCGCGGCGATCCCACGAAAGAGACGGAGGCATCCTCCACGAGCGCGGGGGAGATGACGCCGCGCGGTATGCGCCGACGGCGGCGCTCCTGTCCGCGAGGCCCCGAACGAAGCACTCCATCAACGTTCGTCGGCGTCCGCGGCCCGTGAGACCAAGGCTGCCCGCGCGGTGGCCGCCGACTGGGCGCCGGCTTTTGCCGGCGCAACTTCGGGGGGAGCTCGAGGGGGGGCAGAGCCCCCCTCCGAAAGCCAATGATATACTTAACTCACCTAGGCTTCCCTGGTAGTCTTGGGACATGGAACAGACCAACGGCCCGATCCCCGAGACCCTGGTAGATGCCATCCGCTACTTCGCCGACCCCGACGTGTGCCTGTCTTTCGTGGCCGGGCTCCGCTGGCCGAACGGTGTCGTCTGCCCGCGCTGCAATTCGCCGAAGTCCTCCTTCCTGCGAACCCGTCGGCTGTGGAAGTGTCTCGACTGCCAGAAGCAGTTCTCCGTGAAGGTCGGGACGATCTTCGAGGACAGCCCCATCAGCCTCGACAAGTGGCTGCCGGCGATGTGGACGGTCATCAACTGCAAGAACGGCGTGAGTTCCTACGGGATTGCTCGGGCGCTGGGGGTCACACAAAAGACCGCATGGTTCATGGGGCATCGGCTGCGCTTGACGATGCAGACCGGCAGCTTCCGAAAGCTCGGCGGCGAAGTGGAAGTGGATGAGACCTTCATCGGCGGAAGCGCGCGGTTCATGCACAAGGTGAAGCGCGACGCCAAGATCAAGGGCGGCACCGGCATGGTGGGCAAGGTTGCCGTTATGGGCTGCTCGAACGGCACGGCGAGGATGGGCATAGCCGCGTCGTGACGCACGTGGTAAGGAACACCCGGGCCCGTACTCTCCATGAGAAGGTTACCGAGCATGTCGTCCTACCGGAACCTGGACACCGAGTACGTACTTCAAGTCATTGACCATGCGGAGTCCTATGCGAAGGGCCGTATCCACACCAACGGGCTCGAAAACTTCGGGCTTGTCGCAAAGTAAGGGGCAGAAGGGGGGGCTGGGATAAAAGGATGG
>CAZDYT010000995.1:0-1675 GCA_964509395.1 uncultured bacterium | reverse complement strand
CAGGGCCAGGACCTGGCCGGCCCGCCCGTGCGCCTCGTGCTGGATCAGCACCTCCTCGATCTGACGCGCTCGGCTCCGGAGGGCTTCGAGCACCGGGTGCCGGCCGTAGAGGATCAGCGACCGGTCGCGGCCCGCCTTTTCCACCGGGTCCCCGACGGCGCGTCCTCCAGGATCACCCCCTGAGCCTCGAGCTGGGCCCGAATCGCGTCGGCCCGTCCCCAGTCGCGGGCCTTCCGGGCCTCGTCCCGCTCCCGGACGAGCCGCTCCACAGCTGCGTCCCAGGGGTCGACGGGCGCACCTGCCGGCGCGGATTCATAGCCCTGTATTGCGAGTCCTAGAGCCGACTGCATTTTCCTCAGCTCGTACGCGCCCCACACGAACGGCCTGGCGGGACGCTCCCCGCGCTGGACGAGGCCGAGGTAGCCGTACAGGGCCCGGCTCAGGTCGAAGATCGCCGCGAGCGCCTGGGGCGTCGCGAAATCGTCGTCCATCGCCGCCTCGAACCGGGCGCGCGCCGTCGCGACCTGCGCATCCAGCTCGGCGTCGCTTCCTTCGTCCGCCGGAACGAGCCTGGCCGCCTCGTCGACAAGGCTGCGGAGCCGGTCCAGCGGCTTCACCTCCTCCCGGAGCCGCTCCTCCGAGAAGTCCACCGGATGCCGGTAATGAGTTCGTAGGAGGTAGAGACGGATTGCCTGGGGATGATGCCGCTCGAGGAGGCTCCGGATCGTCAGGATGTTCCCGAGCGACTTGGACATCTTCTCCGCGCCCAGGTTCACGAAGCCGTTGTGGATCCAGTAGCGCGCGAAGGGCTTACCGGTCACCGCCTCTGACTGGGCGATCTCGCATTCGTGGTGCGGGAAGACGAGGTCTTCGCCGCCGCCGTGGACGTCGAGCGACTCGCCCAGGTAGCGCATGGACATCGCCGAGCACTCGATGTGCCAGCCGGGGCGGCCGTGCCCCCACGGGCTCGGCCACTCGGGCTCGCCGGGCTTCGCCGCCTTCCAGAGCGCGAAGTCCCGGGGGTCGCGCTTGCGTTCGTCGACCTCCACCCGGGCCCCCGCGAGGAGCTCGTCGAGGTTCTTGCCTGACAGCCGCCCGTACGGCGCGAACCGCTGCACCTCGAAGTAGACGTCGCCGTCGACCACGTAGGCATAGCCGCCAGCGAGGAGGCGCTCGATCAGGACGATCATCTCCCGGATGTGATCCGTCGCCTTCGGCTCGACGGTCGGCGTCTCGACGCCGAGGTCGGCCATGTCGCGCCGGTAGGCCTCGATGTGCTCGTCGGCCAGCGCCCGCGGTGAGACGCCGAGCTGGGCGGCCCTCGCGATGATCTTGTCCTCCACGTTGGTGAAGTTCTTGACGAAGCTCACCCGGTAGCCGCGGTACCGGAGGTACCGGTAGATCACGTCGAAGACGAGCGCGCTCCGCGCGTGGCCGATGTGGGAGACGCCGTAGGGCGTGATCCCGCAGACGTACATCCGGACCTCGCCCGCCGTCGCCGGCGTGAAAGGCTCCTTCCGCCGCGTCAGCGTGTTGTAGACGCGCAGGCTCACGGCTCTGTCATGTCGATCAGCGCCACGGCCATCGCGGCGATCCCCTCCTGCCGCCCGAGGGCCCCCAGCCCCTCGGCGCGCTTGGCCTTGACGCTCACCCGCTCCGGGGGGAGGTCGAGGGG
>CAZDYT010000994.1:0-1675 GCA_964509395.1 uncultured bacterium | reverse complement strand
GGGCCTCGAGCTCCCCGGCCGGCGGGTACGGGTCGGCCATCGGCATGACGGTGTGGGTCCACCGCCCGAGCGGCCACGCGTAGAGGCGCCGGGCGTACGCCCCGTGCTGCTGAGAGTCGCCCCGCGCGTTCATGTCGACGATCAACCCCCGGGCGCCCTCCGCTTCCCGGCCGTGGTTGGCGAAGGCGAGCCCGAGGTGGGTCTTGCCGATCCCGGTCGCCCCGTAGACGACGGTCAGCGTCCCCGGGAGGAGCCCGCCGCCCAGCATCGCATCGAGGCGCGGGAGGCCGGTAGAGACGCGCGCAGAGGTCACGAGGAGGAAGGATACGGGCGTGGCCCGCGGGCGTCAATTCCTGCCTCCCCCCGGGACGCGGGAGAGCTGTCCACACGAGATCCGCGGGCGCCCGCGATGAGCCGCAGCCGAAGCTCCGGCCCGAGGACCTGCGTCATCAGCCCCGACCGCCTTTGCTCTTGGACTGTTGGGCGTAGCGCGCCCGGAGCGCAGCCAGCGTGTCGGCGTCCTCCGGCCGCTTGTCTTCCCGGATCCGGGTGATCCGGGCAAACCGGAGGGCGAACCCCGAGGGGTAGCGCGGGCTCGGCTGGATCTCGTTGTAGGCGACCTCGACCACGACCTCCGGCCGCACGCGCACCGTGTAACCGTCGTCCTCCACCGCGAGCGCCCACAGGCGCACCGTCATCTCGCCGAACTCCGCGTCGGTCAGCCCCTTGAAGGTCTTGCCGACCTCCGCGAAGCCGCCTGCCTCACCCCGCACCGCCAGATGATAGTTCGAGAGCCACCCCCGCCGCCGGCCCGAGCCCCGGTCGGCCGCGAGGATGACGCAGTCGAGGCGATCCGCCCGCTTCACCTTGAACCAGCGGCGCCCGCGCACGCCGGGCGTGTACGGGCTGTCGAGCGCCTTCGCCATGAGCCCTTCGTGCCCTGCCGCCAGCGCCTCTCGCAGAAACGCCTCCGCCGCGGCCAGGTCCCCGATGATCCGGCGCTCGGCCAGATGGCGGCCCCGCGTGATTTCGGTGAGCGCCGCCCAGCGCTCCGCGTAGGGCCGATCCACGAACGTGGCGCCGTCGGCGTAGAGACAGTCGAAGAGGTAGAGCCGCACCGGCACCTGGCGCGCGACCGCGTCGAGCGCGTGCACGCGGCGGAAGCGCCGCATCAGGTCCTGGAACGGGAGCGGGCGGCCGTCGGGAGCGACCGCGACCACTTCGCCTTCGAGGATCATCGCAGTCGCCGCCAGCTCGTGGCGCGCCACCTCGACCAGCTCGGGCAGGCTCGTCGTCCCATCCGCCAGCCGCCGCCTCCAGATCTGGACCCCCTCGCTGACGAGCCCCAAATAACCTTGGGTGACAGGTTAGTCCCAACAAAGTCAAGTCCACGGGACTAACTTGATTTTGTTGGGGCTAACATGTCCTCGGGACTAACCTGTCACTCCAGGACTCACTTGTCCCTGGGACTAACTTGTCCTCGGGACTAACTTGTCTCCAAACCCAAAATAAAGACCCCCTCACCCATGCAACATCTTCCTCTGAAAGGGTAGGAATGGTATGCGAGGGGGGGGGGGGTACGGCGGTTTTTTGCTAAAACAGGAGGAAATTTGAAATTTTAAAAACAAGTCATTCGACTCATCTCGCCGAGATGAATAGAACGAATACCATAACA
>CAZDYT010000993.1:0-1679 GCA_964509395.1 uncultured bacterium | reverse complement strand
TCGCCGTCATCATCGAGTTCATGGGCTGGAAGATCGGGGTGGACCGCGAGGAGGGGCGGCGCTACGACTGGCTGTCGCACGAGTTCGTCAAGCTGACCTTCGCGGCGTTCTCGGCCACGGCCCTCCTCGGCGCGCTCCTCCTCTTCCTCTTCATCACCCTCTACCCGCGGTTCTGGGTCTACATGAGCGGGATCTTCGGTCCGACCATGTGGCTCTACGCGGCCCTCTTCTTCCTCGAGACCTTCACCGTGTACCTCTGGTACTACGGGTGGGAGTGGCTGTCGGGCCCGCGGAAGTGGATCCACCTCTCGCTCGGCATCCTCTCGAATCTCTTCGGGACCGCGATCCTCGTCGTCTCGAACTCGTGGGTGACGTTCATGGTGTCGCCCCACGGTGTGGACGAGACCGGAAAGCTGACCGGGTCGCTGTGGCAGGCGGTGAACAACTTCACCTGGATGCCGATCAACGTCCACCGGCTGATCGCGAACATCGTCTTCGGCGGCACCATCGCCGCGGCGTACGCGGCCTTCCGGTTCCTCGGGGCGAAGACCGACGAGGAGCGGGCGCAGTACGACTGGATGGGCTACGTCGGGAATTTCGTCGCGGTCTCGGCGCTGATGGTCCTCCCCTTTGCAGGGTACTGGCTCGGGCGCGAAATCTACGCGTTCAACCAGCAGATGGGCATCACGATGATGGGCGGCTTCATGTCGTGGCTCTGGATCATCCAGGCCATCCTCATCGGCGTGCTCTTCCTCGGCTCGAACTACTACCTCTGGCTCGGGATGGAGCGCATCCCGGGCGCCGAGCGCTACCGTCCGTACATCAAGTACCTCCTGGTCGTCATCGCGGTCGGGTTCATGGTCTGGGCCACGCCTCACAGCCTGGTGGCGTCGCTCGAGGAGGCGCGGCGGATGGGGGCGACGTACCACCCCCTCCTCGGCGTGCTCGGCGTCATGTCGGCGAAGAACACGGCTGTGAACCTGATGATCCTGACCACGTTCCTCTCCTACCTCCTCTACCGGCGGGCGAACCGCATCACCACCGCGCCGTGGGCCCGCAAGGGGATGGCCGTGCAGTGGGCGGTCTTCGCCCTGGCCGCGTCCGTGGTCGTCTTCTACGGGGTCCGGGGCTATTTCGTGGAGGCCATCGTCCGGATCGGGTACTCCGTCTACCAGGTTGGCGCGGTGCTCGCGGCGATCGTCCTCGTGATGGCGATCGACATCCCGATGTTCCAGAGGGCGCAGTCGACGGGGCCGATCCGCTGGGGCACGATCGCGCCGCGCTCCCAGTACGTGCTGATCCTGCTGGCCGTGACCTTTGCCTGGCTGATGGGCCTGATGGGCTTCGCGCGCTCGGGGATCCGGCAGCACTGGCACGTCTACGGAGTCCTCCGGGACACCTCGCCGGACGCCGTGACACCGGCGCTCGGGTATGCGGCGAACGTCATCAGCGTGACCACGTTCCTCTTCTTCCTGCTGGTCTTGTTCATCTTCTGGCTCGGCGGCCTCGGCGAGCGCGGGCGTGAGCATGCCCCCGGGGCGGTCGCCGCGCCGGTTCCCATCCCGGGTGGCAGCCGCGAGGCGCGCTAGGTCACCCGGAGGGGGGCTCCGCCCCCCCTCCGGACCTCCTCCCGGGGAGGGGTTGCGCCGGCGAAGCCGGCGCCGGGAGCGGAACACCTT
>CAZDYT010000992.1:0-1680 GCA_964509395.1 uncultured bacterium | reverse complement strand
GAAGAGGGCCTGCCAGCGGGCGGCCATCCCGCCGGCGTCCCGGCGGTCGGCCACCAGGGTGAAGGCGCGGTTGAGGGCGGCGGGGCCCGCGAAGTGGGGATCCCAGCGGACCATGGTGCACGCCGAGAGACAGGCGCCGCAGCCGATGCACTCGATCGCCGCGTCGATGGCCTCGCGCTCGCTGGAGTCCGCGAGCCCGCGTGCCGGCTCCTCCGGGACGAACCACGCCCGGGCCGCCTTCATCTGGTCGACGAGCGGCTGGAGGTCCACGACGAGGTCCCGGATGAGCGGAAAGTGGTAGAGCGGGCGGACCGTCACCGTCGCGCCCGGCCGCGCGACCGCCCGGAGCCGCGTCCGGCACGCCCAGCGCTCCCGGCCGTCCACGATCAGGGTGCAGGAGCCGCACATCCCGACCCGGCAGGCGTAGCGGAAGGCGAGGTCGGGAGCTTCGGTCTCCCGGATCCGCACCAGCGCATCCAGCACCGTCGTCCCCTCGCCGGCCTCGATCGGAAATGCGTCGAAGCGCGCCCCGGGCGCCTCGGGGCTCCACCGAAACACCCGCAGGATCATCTCAATAAAACCGCCACCACCACACCAGGGCGAACAGCGCCACACCGAGAAGCAGCGCCCCCGCGAAGAGCGCCCGGTGGAGCCGGACGGGCAGGCCGAGGTCGAGGAGGATGGCGCGGAGCCCGAGGAGCCCGTGAAGCAGCACCAGCGCGAGGAGCGTGGCCTGCACCGGCCGGGCGAAGGGATTCCGGAGGTGGAGCGCGATGACCACCACCAGCGCCACAGCCGCCGCCCGCTGGAGGAGCCAGGCCCACAGGCCGGCCCGCGTCCCGCGCCAGCCGTCACGGCTCGCCCACGCGCGGTGCAGCACGGGTGCGGGGGGCTCGGCCATCCTCACTTACTCCACCGGCCCACGTAGGGCTCGTACGCCGCGCCGCTCGCCCAGACGTCCCCCCGCACGCGCGGCCTCAGTGGCTCGCCGACATGCCCCAGCGGAGGACCGTTTTCCGCTCGACCCACTTGAAGAAGAGGTTCTCGACGAGGAGGCCGATCAGGATGACGGTGAGGAGGCCCGCGAAGACGAGGTCGGTGTTCATCTCGAAGCGGTTCTGGTAGATGAACCACCCGAGCCCGCCCTGGCTCCCGGCCACGCCGAAGACCATCTCCGCCGCGATGATGGTGCGCCAGGCGAACGCCCAGCCGATCTTGATCCCGGAGAGGATGTAGGGGAACGCCGCCGGCAGGAGGATGCCCCCGACCAGGCGCCAGCCCGTCAGCCCGAAGTTCTGGCCGACCCGGCGGAGCGTCTGGGGCACGGTCACGAAGCCCGTGTAGGTGTTGAGCGACATCGGCCAGAGCACCGAGTGGATGATCACGAAGATGAGCGACTTCACGCCGAGCCCGAACCAGAGGAGCGCGAGCGGCATGAGCGCGATCGCGGGCAGCGGGTTGAACATCGCCGTCACCGTCTCGAGGAACTCCGCCCCGAGGCGCGTCGTCACGGCGAGCGTCGTCAGCCCCAGCGCGATCGCCGCCCCGATCGCCATCCCCGACAGGAGCACCTTGAGGGACTGCCCCGCGTACCCGGGCACCTCGCCATTCGCCAGCGACCGGGAGAAGGACGCGAGGACGGTGGAGGCCGCGGGGAAGAGGAGGGGGCTCACCTCCCCG
>CAZDYT010000991.1:0-1682 GCA_964509395.1 uncultured bacterium | reverse complement strand
ACTCGCTCTCCTTCCTGACCACGAAGTCCACCTTGACCACCGAGGCGCCGTGGATCAGGCTCCTCGCTCACTCCCGCATCCCGGGCCCTCACTCCGGCCGGGCGAGGCCCAGCTCCTGCCACATCCACGCGAAGTCGTAGGCGGGCCGCCCCGCACGGCGCTGGCGCTCGGCGTGGCTCTCCATGTCCTTGAGCAGGGCGACCAGGCGGGGCCGAACCGTCTCGAGCTGAGCAGCGTGGCGTGGCGTCCGGTTCCCGAGGGCGGGGAGCGGCGTGTCGGGCCAGCCCCGGTAGTGGCGCTCGTAGTACTCGGCGACGACCTGCGCCTCCAGCTCGGCCGGGATCTCCGCCGGGCGGGGCTCAGCCGGAGGCGGCGGCTTCTTGAGCGCCTGCTCGACGTCCTGGTAGCGCGTCGCACGAAACCCGACGGCGTCCCCGGCGAGGCCCTCGAGGAACCGGCGCCCCCGCTCCGCGCGCGGCCGGGACGTGGTCTCGAACGCGAGCCGAGCCCCGTCGAGGACGAACGTGCCGAGGCCCCGGCGAAACCCCTGAGCGTCCTCCGGCTCATGCCAGGCGTAGCTGCCGTCGTCCTGCTCGTCGAGGTCGGGATGGCCGGCCAGCGCGGCCACGAGCGCGGCGCGGTCGCGCACGTCGAAGACCACCTTCGCGAACACCACCAGGTCTCCCTCGGCCGTGACGAGGGTGGGGCGCGGCCGCAGCGCCACGTGGTCCAGCCACAGGTGGTGGAACAGAACCCCGGCCCACCGGAAGAAGGCGGCGAGGTCCTCCCCGGGGAACCGGCGCGCGAAGTCCCGGTGCGCCCGCCGGAGTTCCTTGAGGATCCCCTCCTTCTCCAGCGCCGGATAGAGGTAGGGGGCGCCGTCCAGGACCGGGTCGCCGTCGGGGCCGGGCATCACGCGCGCGGCGAGCAGGTCCCACCGCACGAGCTGGCGGGTGGCGCGCCGCTCGCGGACCCGGACCCGCTCGTCGGCCCAGAGATCGACGAGCCCGAGCCCCTCGTCCGGCCTTACCTCCACGACCTCGTACAGCCGGAGGTGAGCGGGGCGCATCCGCGCGAGGTACTCGCGCTCCCCGGCCGGGAGCGTCGCCCCCTCGCGATCGAGGAAGAGGTCGGCGAGGGTCCGGCCGCGCTCGAGCGCCCGGTCGAAGACGAACCACATGAGGTAGGCGTACTCGCACTGCTCGAGGGCCAGCAGCTCCTCGACCCGCTCCTCCGGGTGGCCCTCGAGCCGATCGCCCCAGAACGCGAGCCGGGCGACCTCATGGTCCCCGCGAAACTCCGGGTGGGCGGCGAAGCGCGACAGCCGGGTGAGGGCGCTGTTCCGGTCGCCCGAGGTGAACGGCCGCGCCGCCGCGCCATCCTTCCCCAGGCAGCACTTCTTGAACTTCCGCCCGCTCCCGCACGGGCACGGCTCGTTCCGGCCGACCGCCCTCACGCCGTCGTCTCCGTCTCCGCGCCGACCGCCTCCAGCCGGTAGGCCCCGAGCCCGAACGTCGCGCCCTTGCCCGCGTGGACCCACTGGCCGAAGACGAGGTAGGGTCAGAACGGGGCCAGGTCGTCTCGCCCGACTATAGCTAAAGGGGGCATGGCCGGCAAGACCGGGCTACGCGCCGACGGTCTGGCGGGAAGCCCGGCGGGAGGATCAGGCGAAGGATGAAAGC
>CAZDYT010000990.1:0-1684 GCA_964509395.1 uncultured bacterium | reverse complement strand
GTCCCTGGCTTCAGGGCCAGCGGGTCGGTGGCGAGCCGGACGACGAGGGCGAACGGGGCGACGATCACGAAGTAGAGGAGGGTGAGGAGGACCCGGGCCTGGCAGTCGCCCACCGTGCGGCCGACGCGCCTCCAGCCCTCCCAGAGGCGGCGGAGGGGACCCCTGCGTTCGGCGGCGGCCGGCTCGTGCATGCCGCGTCGGAGCATAGCACGATCCTTTACGCCGGAGGGTCGGCCCTGTTATCTTCAGGGGGCCATGCAGGTCGTCATCCTCTGCGGTGGTCTCGGTACCCGCCTTCGCGAGGAGACCGAGTTCCGGCCCAAGCCCATGGTCGAGGTGGGGGGCCGTCCCCTCCTCTGGCACATCATGAAGATCTACGCCCACTACGGGCACAACGAGTTCGTCCTCTGCCTGGGCTACAAGGGCGAGCAGATCAAGCAGTACTTCCTCAACTACGAGGCGATGACCCGGGACGTCACCGTGCGGCTGGGGCCCGACTCCCAGGTCACCCTGCACGGCCCCACCGTGGAGCCGTGGACCGTCACCCTGGCAGACACCGGACTGACGGCGATGACGGGTGCGCGGGTCAAGCGGGTGGAGCGCTACATTCGGGGCGACACGTTCATGCTGACCTACGGCGACGGCGTCGCCGACGTGGATCTCCACAAGCTCGCGGCCTTCCACCGGGGCCACGGGCGGCTGGCCACCGTCACCGGCATGCGGCCCCCCTCCCGCTTCGGCGAGCTGTTCACCAGCGGCACCCGGGTCGTCGAGTTCAGCGAGAAGCCCTCGGTGTCCCGGGGGTACGTGAGCGGCGGCTTCTTCGTCTTCAACCGCGGCGTGTTCGACTACCTCTCGGCCGACGACTCGTGCGTCCTCGAGCGGGAGCCGCTGGAGCGGCTGGCCAAGGACGGGCAGATCGAGATGTTCCCCCACGATGGCTACTTCCAGTGCATGGACACGCCGCGGGACCTGCAGCACCTGACCGAGGCCTGGCAGCAGGGGGCCCCTCCCTGGAAGGTGTGGGCCGATGGGCGGTGAGCCCTGGCACCACTCTAACGTCCTGGTCACCGGGGCCACCGGGCTTCTGGGCGGCTGGCTGGTGGAGGCCCTCCTGGCGCGGGGCGCCCACGTGGTCGCCATCGTGCGCGACGGCGTGCCGCGGAGCCGCCTGGTCCGTGAGCGCGTCCTCGACCGGGTCGACGTGGCCCGGGGGGATGTGACCGACTATCTCTTCGTCGAGCGGGTCCTGGGCGAGTACGAGGTGGAGTGCGTATTTCACCTCGCCGCCCAGACCATCGTGATCATCGCCAACCGCGCCCCGCTTTCGACGTTCGACACGAACATCCGGGGGACCTGGAACGTGCTGGAGGCGGCGCGGCGGCAGCCGACCGTGCGGCGCGTGGTGGTGGCGTCCAGCGACAAGGCCTACGGGGACCACACGGTGCTCCCCTACGACGAGACGGCCCCGTTACAGGGCCGCCACCCCTACGACGTCTCCAAGAGCGCGGCGGACCTCCTCGCCCAGGCCTACTGGCATACCTACGGGCTGCGGCTGGCGGTCACCCGGTGCGGGAACCTCTTCGGCGGCGGCGACCTCAACTGGAACCGGATCGTGCCGGGCACCATCCGGGCGGTGCTGCGGGGGGAGCGGCCGGTCATCCGGTCTGACGGGCGGCTGGTC
>CAZDYT010000989.1:0-1688 GCA_964509395.1 uncultured bacterium | reverse complement strand
CCGCGCCCGACGGATCACGAGATCCATCCGTGGCTCCCTCCCGCGACCCGCTCCCGCCCCGCGCCGGCACGGGGCCGCCGGCCGGCGCGGTTACTGTATCATAGGCGCATGATACGGGGCTGGGCGGCAGCGTCCCTCCTCGTTTGCGTGCTGTTTCCCGCGGGGGTTTGCGCTCAGGTCTACCACTGGGTCGACGAGCAGGGCACGATCCACTACGCGACGGAGCTCGAGAGCGTGCCCAAGCGGTACCGCTCCGGGGTCCGCCTCGTCCCGGTTCCGCGGGCCCCGACGGCCGTCGAAGGAGAACCGAGCCCGCCGTCGGCCGCGATCACCACGATCCGGTTCACGCCCGGCGCCCCGATCCTGGTCGAGGCGCGGCTCAACGGCGCCGGCCCCGTCACGCTGGTGCTGGACACCGGCGCGGACCGGACGGTGGTGGCGCCGGTGGCGCTCTGGCGGCTCGGCATCCAGACCCCGAACACGTTTCGCGCTGAGATCAAGGGCGTGACCGGCGCGAGCCCGGCGGACGTGGTGTGGGTGAGCGCGGTCGAGGTGGGAGGCCTCTCGGTGGGGCCGCTTCCGATCGTCGCCCACGACGCGGAGCTGCCTCAGGCCGACGGCCTGCTCGGTCGCGACTTCCTCTCGTTCTTCACGGTGACCATCGACGCGAGCGCCAGCGTCGTCACGCTCACCCGGAAGTAGCCGGCGGCCCTCGGCCGGCCGCTCCGACTTCGGCGCGGGCTCCACGGGAGGGCTGACGTCCAACCCGGGGCGGCGTCCGCTCAGGCGGACGGCGCGCGCGCGGCGGCCAGGGCGCGGAGCGCGTCGGCGAAGCAGGCGAGGGGCGGCCGGACGACGCCGGCCCCGATCTGCCCGACGCCGGGGGTGCGGTGGGCGATCCCCGTGTTGACGACCGGCAGGATGCCGGTGTCCACGACCTTGCGCACGTCGATCCCCGCGGGCGTGCCCCGGAAGCCGAGGGCGGGGATCCGGTAGTGCGGGTGCTCGGCCAGCGTGATCTCGTACATCTCGAGCGTCGCGCGCACCGCGTCCTCCGCGCGCCCGCCGACGAACTCGACGATCGCCGGCGCGGCGGCCATGGCGAAGCCACCGAGCCCCGCGGTCTCGGTGATCGCGCTGTCCCCGATGTCTGGGTTCGCGTCGGCCGGTCCGTACCCCGGGAAGAAGAGCCCCTCCGGGACGGCGGCCGGGCCGGTGAACCAGCGATCGCCGAGCCCGGAGGCGCGGATCCCCACCTCGACCCCGTTCCGCGCCATGGCGGTGACCAGGCTCGAGCCGGGCACGCCGTGGGCCGCATCGAGGGCGGCCTTGCACGCGGCCATGGAGAGGTTGAGGAAGAAGTGGTCGTTCCCGCCGATGAAGTCGAAGACCTCCCCGAGCCGCGCGCGCGGGAGGCCTGAGCCGAGCAGCGGGCGGGCCACCGCCCGGAAGAAGAGCGAGGTGCCGGCGCGGTTCCGGTTGTGCCCCTCGTCCCCCATCGAGAGCGCCTGGGCGAGCAGGCTCCGCAGATCGAGCCCGCCCTCGATCCGCCGGACGGCGGCGCCGAGGGCCGGCCCGAGCACCTCGTCCATCCACCCGAGCCGCGCGATCACGCTCGCGTCGTTCGCGCCGTAGCGGAGGACGCGCCCGAGCCCCTCGTTGAGCGTGGCGAAGGCGCGGTTGCCGTG
>CAZDYT010000988.1:0-1689 GCA_964509395.1 uncultured bacterium | reverse complement strand
CACGGTCTACCTCCGGCTCCTCGCCGAGGAGGGGCTCCTCCATGCGGCCGGAGGCCGCTGGCACTGGACGAGCGAGAGCTACCCTGCCGATCACCTCTCCCTCCGCACGGTCGGGAGCGACAACTTCGTCGTGATCGACACGAGTCACCGCGAGCTGACCGACCGCCAGCTCGCCAAGAAGCGGCAGGTGATCGCCGAGGTGGACTGGAAGAGCGCCTTCAGCATGATCTACCCGAAGGCGATCTACCTGATCGAGGGGGAGCAGTTCGAAGTACAGGAGCTCCGCTTCCGCGAGGACGAGGAGAAGGTCGCCTACGTCCGGCGCGTCGCGGTGGACTACTTCACGGATGCGATCACGGCCAAGGGCGTGTGGGCGCTCGATTGCTTCCGGGAGGCGGCCGCCGGGGTCGGCCGCGTGGCGCACGGGGAGCTGCTCGTCGCCGAGCAGGTCGTCGGATTCAAGAAGATCAAGTTCGACACCATGGAGAACGTCGGCTCCGGCGAGGTGGAGCTGCCGCAACAGGAGATGCAGACGGCGGGGCTCTGGCTCACCGTCCCCCCGGCAGTGCTCGCGGCCGTCTCCCCGGATCGCGACGCCCTGGTGGACGGCCT
This sequence comes from uncultured bacterium, assembly GCA_964509395.1. Taxonomy (GTDB): domain Bacteria; phylum Methylomirabilota; class Methylomirabilia; order Rokubacteriales; family DASRDR01; genus CAZDYT01. The sequence goes on along the minus strand of CAZDYT010000988.1, from coordinate 1,077 downwards.
CCGGGGGCTCACCTACCTCGTCCACCGCCTCGCCCCGCTCTTCCTCATGTGCGACGTGCGAGATCTCGGCTCCTGGCTCGGGGACGCCCCGCCGGACCCGACCGGCGGACACAGCGGCGCGACGGATCGGGGTTCGCTGGCGTCCGCGACCCGGGCGGCGGACGCCGCGGGGCGGGTCCTGACGGCCCAGGGGACCCGCGCGCGCCTCTTGGCCTCGGAGCGCTTCGAGCCGACCGTGTACCTCTACGACCACCACCCCGGCGGCATCGGGCTCACCGAGCGGCTCTTCGAGCTCTTGGGGGCGCTTCTCGCCCAGGCGCGCGAGACCCTGGCCAGGTGCCCCTGCCGGGCCGGGTGTCCCTCGTGCGTGGGGCCGGTCAACGAAGTGGGCCGTCAGGCCAAGCCCGTGGCGGCGGCGCTCGTCGATCGGCTCCTCGGCTGAGGCGGGCCGTCAGGGATGCGTGCCGTGATCGACGAGAGCCGTCGAGGAGCCCGCGCACCCGAGCTTGCGCGGCTCAGGGAGCTGCTGCGACGGCTCGAGACGCGGCCGCCCGCCTCCCGGCGGCCCCCGGCGCCACGGCCGCTCCCGTTGGAGCCGGTCGAGACCTCGCAGGGAGTGGCGCTCCGGCGCGTCGAGGAGGTTCCGCTCCCCGCGGCCCTGGCCCGGGCCGTCGAGCCGGTGGCGTCCGAGGGGACGGTCTTCCTCGACACCGAGACCACCGGGCTCGCGGGCGGGACGGGGACGTACGTGTTCCTCGTGGGGCTCGCGACGTGGAGCGGTACCCGGCTCCGCGTGACGCAGTATTTTCTCGGGGACCTCGCCGCCGAAACCGCGTTCCTCGCCGCCGTGCGGGAGGCGGTGGCCGGGGTGCGGCAGCTCGTCACGTTCAACGGGCGGACCTTCGACCTGCCGCTCCTCGAGACGCGCTATCTCCTCACCCGCGCGCCCTGGTGGGGTGGGGAGATCCCGCACGTCGATCTCTATCCCTTGGCGCGCGCCCTCTGGCGGGCCTGCGTGGCGGACTGCCGGCTCACCACGCTCGAGGCGGCCCTGCTCGATCTGGATCGCGGCCACGC
>CAZDYT010000987.1:0-1689 GCA_964509395.1 uncultured bacterium | reverse complement strand
AGTCGAGTCGGAGCCGCTGGAAGTCGAGTTCGCTCCCTGCGAGAGCGAAGAGGAGCGGGTCATCAGGTGGCGCGCGGAAGGCCTCCTGAGGGCCGGCTACGCGGACGGCGTCGCCCTCGAGCTGGCTTTGCGAGCGGACGTCGATCTGCACCTCGCGGTCGATCTCGTGCGCCGCGGCTGCCCAGCGGCGACCGCTGCGCGCATCCTGCTCTAGCGTCAGTTTCCGGTAAGGAGCCGTAGCTGGCGGGGGCTGGACATGAAAAGCTCTGCCTGTGCTGGGCTTTTCTTCTGCCTGGAGCTGTATTACCCTAAATAGTGAGGGCCCTCTCGGCGGGGAGTCAGCCCCTCGCCGGGTAGACAGCTTGTTTCTTGCGGCTGATGGAGGGCGCCCGGGCGGGTTCGTCCGCTGCCTGTATTACCCTTAATAGCTGGCATGGCCACGATCGTCAGGAAGCGTAAGGGCGGGCGCGACTACTTCTACTGGGTGCGCTCGGCCCGGGTCGCGGGCAAGCCGCGCGTCGTCGAGCAGGTCTACCTGGGGACGGCCGACGCGCTCAAGCAGGCACGCGAGCGGGCCGAGCCGATCCTTACTCGCCGGCGCCGCGCGGGGCCGCTTGTGCTGTGGCAGGAGGCAGAGCGGATCGGCCTCAGGGGGGCGATCGACGCCGAGGTCGCGACGCGCGGCCTTGCCCACTCGGTCGGCACCTACCTGCAGCTGATCGTCTGCAACCGTGCCAGCGCGCCCTGCGCGAAGCTGCGCCTGCGCTCCTGGTACGAGAAGACGGCGCTCGCGAGCGCGCTCGCGTTGCCGGCGCGCGACCTCGACCACCGCCGCGTCTGGGACGCGATGGACCTCGTCCCCGAGCCGGCGCTGGAAGCGATCCAGGACCGGCTCGTGCGCGCGCTCGTCGCGCGCGGGGAACTGGCCGAGGAGGAGCTGCTCGTCTTCGATCCGACTAACCTCTACACCTTCGTCGCCTCCGACAACGGCCGCAACGAGATCGCTCGCCGCGGCCACAACAAGCAGAAGCGCCACGACCTGCGCCAGGTCGGGCTCGCCCTGCTCACGAGCAGCCGCTTCCAGCTGCCGCTCCTCCACCACGCCTACGCCGGCAACCAGCCGGACGCGCCGACCCTGCGCGAGCTCGCCGAGCGGCTTCGGCGCCGCTTCCAGGCGGTGCTCGAACGGGCGGCGTGCGTCACGCTCGTCTACGACCGCGGCTCCCACTCCGACCAGCTGCTCACCCTCTTCGAGCCGGGCGAGTTCCACTTCGTCTGCGGCCTGCAGTTCGGCCGCTACCTGGCCCGGCTCGAGGTCGAGCCGGCCGAGCTCGTCGACGTCCCCGACCTTGCCGGCTACCAGAGCAAGCGCAGCCGGGTCGTGATCGCCGGCCGCCGTTACACCCTGCTCTGCCTGCGCTCGGACAGCTTCGCCGCCCGGCAGGCGCACAGCTTCCGCCAGACGCTCGCCAAGGCCGAGCGCGAACTGGCCGGGCTGCGCCGGGTCGGCGAGGCAGGCCGCGGCCGGCGCACGAAGGCAGAGCTTCGCGCCGTCGTCGCCTCGCTGCTCACGCCGCGCCACCTCAAGCGGGTGCTGACCGTCGACCTCGGCGGCAGCGACGGGAAGCCGACGCTCGCCTGGCCACTCGACGAGGAGCAGCTCGCCTACCTCGCAGAGCGCGTCTTCGG
>CAZDYT010000986.1:0-1690 GCA_964509395.1 uncultured bacterium | reverse complement strand
AGGTAATCTGATCATCGACAAGCCCCCCGCCGCGCTGAACCTCGTCACCGGCCTCATGTACATCCTGGGCCCGATGATGCTGACGACCGCCTTCGGCATCGCAGGCCGCACGCTGGGCCAGGGTTTGTCCGCGTTCACGACCTTCCGCGTGCCGACCAAGCTCGGCGGGTTCGGATAACGTGCGATGCCTGCAGCTTCAATGAATCGACCAGCACGGACATCGGCAGGCGTTCAACCATCTCGTGTAGACTGAGCCGCCAGCAGGCCACCCAGGACACCACCGGTTCAGAGACCGCGAAATCAGGTAGTGCCTCGAGCCTGATCGCTTAGACTTCGCGCGACTCCACCGCGACCGGGATTTTCAGTCGGACCGAGGCCCCCCCCCGAATCGGCCGCGATCGGCGGCTATCGTTGGGAAACACCAGCCCCGCCGAGCGTTCACGACGCCCCTCGCGTCGCCCTCGCAGCCCATTCGAGCCGATAGCCTCCGATAGAAGCCGGCAAGGAGCAGAGCGGGCTCACGCCCCCGCGATCGGCCGATTTCGCCGGCTCAGGCTGCGTCCGCTCCCTTCTCCGCCGCTCGAATGGCGGCCCACAAGTCGAATTCGTCGAGTAGTACTTGCCGAGCCACCATGTCGGTCAGATTCGCAATCGGGCCCAGAGCGATCTGCGACTCGTAGAGGTCAAGGTTGAGGAACTCCCCGGCGTCTGTGATCGCGTGGGCCACCCTCACACGCCAGGGTCCGAGCAGCTCGAAGAACTTGGCGAAGGTGACCCCCTCGAACTCCTTATGGGCCTCGAATACGAGGGACATCACCAGCATGTCCTTCGTCACGGTTCGGCGAGGGCGGGTAACCGACAGACCCTGGGCACGGACGAGACGATCAGCTTCGGCGAAGATGCCCCCGCCCTGGTACCACGCTTCCAGGATCTTGTAGCAACAGAGGAAGCGATAGAACGGACTCTGCGCGTTTCGGCCCTCGCGATAGAGAGAGACGACTGCCGAGTGGTGCGGACTCAGGCTGATCTCGGCGGGAAGCACGAAGTCGTCCGGGGCTGCCGTCTGAGGAACGACTTTCCAGCGAGCCTTGTGGCGGTCGTCGGCAATCAGCAATCCGAAAATCGAGAAACCTGAGCCCGTCACGAGCGCCCAAAAGCTGAGGAGCTGGCAGACCTTGTCGTAGGCGTACCGGAACGCCGCCCGGGCACTCACATCCTTGATCTTGAGGTCGATCCGCTCCAGGAGCCCGTCCGCAGTCGGGTCAAAGCGGACAGCAACGGTCCGCCCCGTCCCGTCGGTCTGGGTGCGGTAGACGGTCTCTGTCAGATGAAGCTCGACGTTGCGTCGCCGGGTCGGGGGGTTCTCCAAATAGAAGTACACCTCGAACTCGCGTTCGCCTCTATCCTGCTCCGATGCCTGCGTGGTCTCGAGAGGTGTCTCCGGCTCCCAGAACTCAAGCAGGAAATACGGGATCCACATGTCAGCCCCCGGTGAAGTCAACGCAGTCCCGTAATCATAGCAGGGGGGCGCGAGGCGCAGAGCCAGCGCGAGCCGCCCGCCTCGTCGATTCCCAGCGTTAGGCGTCGTCAGACAATAACTGAACGAATATGAGTGCCTGGCGGATAAACTGGATGGGTGGACCTCCGGCTTTGGCGGGCGAAGTACAAAGCCCTGACGCCGGCCTTGACG
>CAZDYT010000985.1:1202-1692 GCA_964509395.1 uncultured bacterium | reverse complement strand
GGCAAGCCGCGCTCGGCCGCCTGCCGCCAGAGTGCACGGTCCTCCGCGGCTGGCTGTCCGTGGCGGATGCGCGGCGGCCCCAACTGGTCCTCGAGGAACTCGGAGGCTGGACGCTGCGCCTGCCGGTCTGGGCCCACAGCTTTGTGAGGCTGCGCGAGCTGCGCACCCCACAGGACCTCCGCCCGATCCGCTCCCGCGACCGGATCGACGCCCGAGGCCAGCCGGCGCGGCGGCACTGGATTCCCCTCCGGTATCACGGCGGCGCATTTCTGGTCATCGAACTCACCCGCACGCCTCGGGGCGAGGCGCGCTACCGGGCCTGGATCTGGCATGCCGCGCGGAGCCGGCCCGTCGCCCTCCTGTGGGAGGAGGCGGCGCGGGTCACCGGGTTGTTCCGGGACTTCGCGGCCAGCTGGCTCTGGGTCGAGCCGACGCGCCCCTCGCGCAGGGCCGGCCGACGGGCGGGAGCGGGCGCGACCCCCACGGGGCC
>CAZDYT010000985.1:0-1192 GCA_964509395.1 uncultured bacterium | reverse complement strand
GGCGCGCGAGGCCGGACCCGCATGAGCCCGAATCCAGAAGGCCAATCAGCCGCTCGAGGTCGAGTCCGAGGCGCCGGTCGAGGAGATCGGCGACGACCTGCCCGCTAGGCCACTGGAGGTACGGCGAGCCATGGAGATCCCGACCGACGTCCTCCAGCTCGAGTTGATCCCGGTCGTGCGGGCCCACCCTCAGGTTTCCTGGTTAACACGACCCAGCCCTCCGAGCTTGCGCTAGGGTCTTGGTCGGTTCGGCCCCTGAACACCCTCGGGGGCAAAAACGCGCCCAAGCTCAGCGCTCGGTGTCATCACGCCGACGCGCCGTTCTCGTCGTACACAGTCACCACGACAGCGCCGCAGACGCGGCACGTATCATTCTTCTCTGGCGTAACGAACCCCCGGAGGCACTTGCCGCAGCGCCACCCTTGCGAGTTCATCCGGCAGTCATAGTATGCGAGGCCACGGTAGACCACCACGTTGCTCACCTTCTTCACTGCTCACCTCTTGGCCGACGCCTGGCGCCTCCTAAGCGATGTGGCGGACCGAGATGGCGTCTCCCTGTGCCTGGCCGGCAGCAACGTCGCCGAACGCGAAGCCGGCGAGCTTTTCCACGAACCCGGCGAACTCATCCTTCTGATTCTTCCGCGACGCCCCGGCGTTTAAGGCGCGGGCAACGCTCCCAGCGAACAAGTCCGCCAGCTGGATGGGTTCGGACTTCTTCGAATCCGCCGCCTCTACGCTATCGACGGTGACCTTATCGCCCCAGTAGTCACGGCAGTCGGCGACGAGCTTCCGCCGCAACTCGGGCAACTGCAGCACGTCCGCCGTGGCGGCATCCTTCACCAGGGACACGATTCGGGGCAAGGCCACCCGGCCGGTCCGCTCCTCGTGCTCGACCCCGTGCATGATGAGCTCGTAGTAGAGCTGGTAGAGGGTGTCCTCGATCGGTCGCCCCTTGAGCTTGGTGGTATCGACCGCGCATGCCTTCAGACCGAGCATGCCGGTCTCCAGGGCGGCCCGGATGAAGTCCTGCGCCGCCTCGAGGTCCGCTTTCGACAGCTCGCTGAACTTGAACTCTGATTTAATCCCGCGCTCGCGTTTCCATTCCTTCAGGCGCACGATGAGGCGCCACTCCTGCGAGACGTCCAACACCCAGACGCTCCCGACCACGAGGAACCGTGCCGCCCGGCCGCTC
>CAZDYT010000984.1:0-1692 GCA_964509395.1 uncultured bacterium | reverse complement strand
TCCGCGCGTGGCGCTCCGGACGGCCTCAGGGGCGCCCCGCTCTTCCGCCGCGAGGGCGCCGGTGGGCTGGTCGCCGCGGCAGGACCCACCCGACGCTTCGTGAATGAGTCGGGCTTGGGGAATACTTGACAGACACACTCTTTGGGGCTATTTGGTGTGGTGTTGGAGGACGGTATGGCCCGGGTCAACGTCTTTTTGAGTGACGCTCTCCTCAAGGCCGTGGAAGCCGAGGTGGAGCAGGCCGGCACGAATCGTAGCGCCCTCATCCAGAAGGCCCTGGCGTCATATCTCGAGGGCCAGCGCCAGGCCCGAGAGGAGGCGGAGGCCCAGCGCCGGATAGACGAGGCGTGCCGGCGCATGGATGCGCTGGCAGAGAAGCTGGGGGACTGGGACCCCGTGCCGATGATTCGCGAGTTCCGCGACTCCCGGTACGGCAAGAGCCTCCGGAAGCAACGGCCGCGGCGGACGCGGACGCGGTCGTGATCCCGGCGACTCACGCCCAATACGTCCTGGATGCCTCGGTCGCCGCCAAGTGGTTTACCCGACACGTCGAGCCCGACCGGGAGAAGGCCCTCGCCCTGCGCGAGCGCCACCGAACACGGCGCTGCCGCCTCACCCTGCCGGAGTTCGGCCTGCTGGAGATCCTGAACGCTGTCCGGTACAGCCCCCGGGCCAGGGAGGCCGACACCGCGGCGGCATTGGCCGTGCTGAGCGACCTCCAGCTCCAGCTGGAGCCCCTGGACCTGGCGTTGCTCCGGAAGGCGATCGCCATCGCCTGGGGGTATGGGATTTCCCTGTATGACGCGGCATACGTCGGCCTGGCCGAGCGCCTCGGATTCCCATTCATCACTGCCGACGAGGCGCTCCTGAAGAAGATGCGGGGGCACAGCATCGTCCTTCATCTCCGGGAGATGGAGTTTCCTTCGTAGCACAATCGGGCCTGAGAGCCGTGATCAGTCAGGTCGTTGCCCGGCCGTGGCACCCGACCCTCGGGTCGGGCGTGGGTTGAAGCTGCCCCAGGTGACGGCGCTGCTATCCGCCTAGCCGCCTGGGCTCTCGGCCGCGTGCGGGATCACCTCGACCCGCGGCGGGTGCTCCTCGTAGAGCCCGATCCGGATCGGGAGGAACTGCTCGACGACCCACGCGACGGTCGCGAGATGCCGGGAGAGCGTGGGGCAGGTGAGGGCGGACTCACCCGGGGCCAGGGCGAGAAACGGCACGAGCTGGTCGGCCAGGTGCTCGTCCACCGCGGCTCCGCTCCCGAGCCAGCCGAGGAGCCCGTCCACCGCGGCGTCGGCGACCCGTTCCGCGGGCAAGCCGGGGCGCCCCAGGGCGGAGAATCCCGCCCGCCCGCGGACCGCCAGGAACACGAGCGTTCCCGGGCTCAGCGCCCAGGCATCCTCCTCGATGGTGATCTCAGCGGCGAGCCCTGCCGCGGCGAGGCGCGCCTCGGCGCGCCGGTGCTGGCGCTCGGCGATCGAGCGGGGCAGCCGCGACACCGCCGAGAGGCCGGTGATCGTGGGGGCCGCGCCGGATGCGGATACGAAGGCCCGAAGCCCCGTGGCCGGCGCGATCGTCGCCTCGATCTCGCCGCCGCCGGCCGGGTACCAGCCCCACCGGCGCAGGCTCACGGCGGCCTCGATGCCGACCGCTAGGAGGGCCGGAAGGAACACCTCGGCGAGGTAGTGCACG
>CAZDYT010000983.1:0-1698 GCA_964509395.1 uncultured bacterium | reverse complement strand
TTCCCCGACAAGGAGCTCCCCTACGCGCGCAAAGGAGGCGTGGGCTCCGGCACCCGCACCCTGCTCGCTTACGTGACCGCGGCGGAGGCGAGGCCAGCCAGACGCCGCCGATGAGTCGCGGTCCGATGTGTCCCGCCGCGGCCGAATCCACGAGCCCGGTCGCATGAGCGGCGCGGATCTCCACGCCCACACCACCGCCTCGGACGGCACGTACACGCCGCCCGAGCTCGTGCGCGAGGCCGTGCGGCGGGGCCTGCGTGCCCTCGCCATCACCGACCACGACTCGACCGAGGGCGTGGAGCCCGCCCTGGCCACGGCGCGGGAACACCCCCCGCTCGAGATCGTGCCGGGGATCGAGATCAACACGGACGCGAGCGGCGCGGAGATACACATCCTCGGCTATTTCGTCGATCACGCGGCCGAGTGGTTCCGTGCCCTGCTGCGCGGGTTTCGGGAGGAGCGCGCCCGGCGGGTCTACCGGATGACCGAGCGCCTCACGGCGCTCGGGCTTCCCATCGATCCGGCCGAGGTGTTTGCCCTGGTTCGCGAAGGGTCGGCCGGGCGGCCGCACGTCGCTCAGGTCATGGTGCAGCGGGGCTACGTCGCGACGGTGAAGGAAGCTTTCGACCGCTATCTCCACGCCGGCGGGCCGGGGTACGTGTCTCACCGGAAGGTCACCCCTGGCGAGGCGTGCGCGCTCGTCCACCGAGCCGGCGGTCTGGCGGTCCTGGCGCACCCGGGTTTCCAGGAGCGCTCGGAGGCGTTGGTCCGGGAGCTGGCGGGGCAGCAGCTCCTCGAGGGGGTCGAGTGCTATTACGCCGAGCACACACCGGCGCAGACGGCGCGCTTCATCGGGCTCTGTCGCGAGCTCGGCCTGGTCACCACCGGCGGGTCGGACTTCCACGGTCCGGCGGTGCGGGCGTCGACGCTCGGGCAGCCTCCGGTCCCGTGGGCCGCGTACGAGGAGTTGCGCCGCCGCGCGGGCCGCTAACCTCGGAGGGGGGCGGAGTCCCCGTCCGAGTTAACTTTCCGCTTGACAGGGGCCCAAGGGCCGCCTATCCTGACACGCACTATGGAGGCACGTATGGCGGGTCCGACGGGGTTCTTCGGCTACTACTTTACCTCCCGTCTACCCGCCGGCCCTGCGCCGTAGCGAACACCGGTAGAGACAGGGGCCACGGGCAGACGGGACGGTCGCCCGTGGCCCTTTTGTTTTTTGGGGCCCCGGGGGTCTCGTTCCGTCGCGCCGTCCGGCCCCGGGAGCGCCGTACGTGGCGGACGACTGGGGTCAGCTCGTCGAGCTGGTTATGGAGGGAAGCCAGATGATCATCGTGCTGAAGCCGGGGACGCAGGACGCGGACATCGAGGACGTCTGTCGCCGCATCGAGGCGCTCGGCCTCCGCGCGCACGTAAGCCGCGGCGAGCAGCGGACCATCATCGGCGCCATCGGCGACGACCGGTTCAAGATACGGCTCCAGGCGCTCGGGGCGCTCGACTGCGTCGAGAGCATGGTGCCGATCCTCCAGCCCTTCAAGCTCGCGAGCCGCGAGGTTCATGCCGCCGACACCGTCATCCAGGTCGACGGGGCCACGATCGGAGGCCGGCGCCTCGCGATCATGGCCGGGCCGTGCTCGGTGGAGTCGGAGGCGCAGCTCCGCATCGTGGCCGAGGGTGTGAAGGCCGGGGGGGCGCATGTCC
>CAZDYT010000982.1:0-1704 GCA_964509395.1 uncultured bacterium | reverse complement strand
CCCCCTCTCCTCGTCGCCGCGCGCGCGGCGGTCCTCGGAGCGGACCCGCGGGCTTACCAGACGCCATAGAGCAGAAGGCCGATGATCACCAGCAGCAGGAGCACGACCAGCCCCCCCGGGGACCCCATCATGCCGGCCATGCCCCCCATCATGCCGCCCGTCATGCCCCCGCCCGCCAGCACGAGGTCGAGCAGGAGCCACACGGCGATCACAGCCAGGACGATCCAGAGGAGGCTCGCCGGGTCCATCGCCACGCCTCAGTGGCCGCCGGGCCCGCCCGCGTACTTGGCCGGGTTCTTCTCGAACGTCTTCTCGCAGGCCTCGGCACAGAAGTAGTAGGTCGTGCCGCCGTGGCTGGCCGTCGCCGCAGCCTTCTTCTCGTCCACCGTCATCCCGCAGACCGGATCCTCCGCCATGTCGATTCCTCCCTTGATGCCGTCATGCTCCGGGGCACCGTCATGCCTCCAGCACGGGCGGCCGGAAGCGCCGGAGGCGGAGCGCGTTCGAGACGACCGAGACCGAGCTGGTCGCCACAGCCGCCGCCGCCAGGATCGGGTTCAGGAGCCACCCGAAGAGCGGGAACAGCACGCCCGCCGCGACGGGGATGAGCGCCGCGTTGTACGCGTAGGCCCAGAACAGGTTCTGCTTGATGTTCCGCATCCTGCCCTTCGAGAGCGCGATCCCGACGTCGACCTGGGCCAGCGCCGGGACGCCGACCTGCTCCGGGCGATAGGTCACCGTCGCGCGCTCGGCGGCGAAGTTGACCGCGGCCGACAAGACGCCCTCGACCTCACGGAGACCCTCCTCGATCCGCTGGACGCACGAGGCGCAGGACATCCCGCGCACCGGCGGCGCCACGCTGGCCGCCGGCACCTCGTATCCGAGGCTCCGGACTGTGTCGACGAGCACGGCTGGCGTCGCGGGATCCTGGCAGCGGACGGTGGCCCGCTCGGTCGCGAGATTGACCGTCGCCTGCTCGACCCCCGCTTGCTCGCCCAGCGCGGCTTCGATCTTCGCCACGCACGACGCGCAGCTCATGCCCTGAACGGGAACTTCGATCGTCTTCGGCGGCAAGCTCGGCACCCCTGGTCCCCCCTCTCTCCGTCACCACCGGCCGAAGCCCAGATAGCGGGGCCACCAGCGCGCGAGGACGGCGGGGCGGGCGCTCAGCTCGGCGAGCGGGCCGAGCCACGCCCCGGGCATCTTCTGGACCGCCCACTGGAGCGCGCGCAGGACGCGGTAGCCGCGCCGGTGCGCCCAGACCTGCCGCTCGTACGCCGCCAGCGCCGCGTCGAGCGACCGCCCGCCGTCGAGCACCGACTGGACGAGCCGCCCGCACAGGCGACCGAAGTAGACCGCCGGCCGGATCCCCTCCCCGGTGAGCGGCAGGCAGTGCCCCGCGGCGTCGCCCACGGCGAAGACGCGGCCGGCCGTCGGGGCGCCGAGCCCGGCGGGGAAGTACGTGCCGTGGAAGCGCGCCGGTGGAAGGTCGAGCCGGGCGAGGAAGCGCTCGAGCGGCGCCCGCAGCTTCGAGGCGCCCGCGTAGCTTCCCAGCCCGACGCGGCTCCGCGGGCCGACCGGGAACAGCCACGCCGCGCCTTCCTCGAGGACGGCGGGATCGACCCAGAAGTAGAGCGCGTCGCCGGGGTACGGCGCTTCCGTCTCGAGCCCGAACGTCAGGGCAGGGGCGCCGCCCGCGGAGGG
>CAZDYT010000981.1:0-1717 GCA_964509395.1 uncultured bacterium | reverse complement strand
AAGGCCGGCGAGACGCAGGTGGTTGTCGCCGCGCAGGACTCGTACCTCACGCGCTTCGCGAACAACATTATCCACCAGAACGTGGCCGAGTCCGACGTCGAGGTGACGATCCGCGCCGTCGTTGGCAGGCGCTCCGGGCCGGCTTCGAGGGGTTGCCCGAGGACGACTGGCGCGCCGTCCGGCTGCGGGAGGGGCTCCAGGAGGCGCTGGTCACGAAGGACGCCCCGACGGCGGCGCTCGACCCCCTGATCGCCATGGATGATCCGGAGGTCGTGAAGCTCCGTCAGAAGGCGCAAACTGCCGGCATCCCCAGCCACGTGCTGGCGCACAGCATCGCGGTGCTCTTCCGCCTGCTCGGCGAGGCGGAGGTCGAGGGCTATCCGGCTCTGCTCGTGGACGCGCTCGAGAGCGCCATCACCGAGGCGCTGGAGCAGGGCCGGGTCGGGCTGGCGTTTCGCGCCCTCCACTCGCTCAGTCAGGGAGCGCAGCTGCGCCCGGAATGGCTCACCGAGCACCAGCGCCGCTTCGATCTGCTCCGGCGGCGTCTGTCCGGCCGCTCCCAGGTCGGCTTGCTGGCGGGCGTCCTGCGACGGGGCGAGGGGGCGGACGAGGGTCGAGACGCGGCGGAGTACCTCCGGTTGCTCGGCCAGGAGGCGGTCGAGGAGTTCCTCGGCATCCTCACCGAGGAGGGTGAGGAGGCGTCCCGCGGTCGGATGCTCGAGGTGCTGGCCGGGGTCGGGCCGGCCGCTGTGCCGGCCATCCGGGCCCGGGTGCGGGACCGGCGGTGGGCGATGGCGCGGAACATGGTCGGGGTGCTGGCGCGCATCGCGGACCCGACGGCGTATCAAGCGCTCCAGCACGCGGCCGGGCACGAGAATCCCCACGTGCGCCGCGAAGTCGCCCGCGCACTTGGCACCTTTGGCAGTGAGCGCGCGGTGAAGGTGCTCCTCGAATATCTCCACGACGCGGACTCGGAGGTCCGGCTCGAGGCGACCAAGACGCTGGGGACGCTGATGGACCCCATCGTCGCGGCCTCGCTGCGCGAGTTCCTGAAGCCCCCGGCCCGCACGATCAGCGACGTGCTGGTGAAGCGGCGGATCATCGCCGCCCTCATGTCCACCGGGAGTCGCGAAGCGCGTCAGGTCGTGGTGTGGGTCGCGCAGCGGCGGCTGTGGCCGTGGCAGCGGAACGAGCTCAAGGTGCGCCAGTTTGCGCGAGAGACCGCGCGGGGCGGCGCGGTAGCCGAGACCGCCGCGCCGTAGCTGGATCGGATCTCCCGCCGAGCCGCCCCGTGCCCCGGGGCGGCCCCACGGCGCGGGGCTTTGCGGGGCTGCGCGACCGCGTCCGTGGGCAGAGGGGCGGCTCGCGCACTTCCAGCCCGGCCGCTCGTCATCGGGGCCAGGACGCCGACGGGCGGGGAGGCGAGCGACGGGACGGCCCGAGGTGACGGCCGCCCCCGGGGAGGGCGGAGGCGGCCGTCAGGAATCGGACGGGGCCGGCTACTTCACGAGTTCGGCGAGCGCCTTCGCGGCCTTGAGTTTCGCCTCCGCGCGGGCGTGGGAGCCGGCCGCGTGCAGGCCCTCGCCCGCCTTCACGAGTTCTTTGGCCTCCTCGATCAGCCCCGCGGCCCGGACCTTCTCCCGCCCCTCGGCCATGGCCATCCCCTTCGGCTCGGCGGCGGCGATGGCCTCGTTGGCGGCCTTGACGAGGGTGGGGC
>CAZDYT010000980.1:0-1717 GCA_964509395.1 uncultured bacterium | reverse complement strand
TCATCCCGTGCGCGTCCCGGCCGAGATGATCGATGCGATGGGGATCGGCCACGGCACTAGCGCTTGCCGCCCTCGAGCACGTGGACCGTGTACTCCGTCCGGATCCTCCGGCCGAGCCGCGGATCGTCCAGCTCCAGCTCGTACGCGTCCCCGTAAATCAGCTCGCCCTCCAGCGTCGGGACCGTTCCCGAGAAGAAGACCACGCCGTCGAGCTCCCGACCGGCGTGCCGGCGGAGGCCCGGCAGCAGGGCGCTCGGGGGAAGGAGCCCGGCCAGGGTCGCCTCCTGGTAGAGCCGGCGCTTCCGGCCGCTCCGGACCCACGAGCGGAGGACGAGCTCGTCCCAGTGATCCTCCGTCTCCACGACCGGCCAGACCGTGCCGCCGATGATCTTGGGGCAGAGCTGCTTGGACGCGGGGACCGAGTGGCGCTCGAAGAAGCGATCCGTCTGGTCGCTTCCCACCGTGACCCAGGGCCCCCGCGGGCCGAAGAGCAGCACGAACTCCACCTCGCCGGAGGTGAAGGGGCCCTGCACCTCGATCGCGCCGCCGACCGTGGCCAGGTATGACGCGACCGAGAAGAAGATGGGGACCTCCTGGGGCCGCGGGATGCCGAGCCCCTCGAGCTCCTTGATGTGCCGCTCCACCTCGGCGCGGTCGCGGCTCGAATAGCCACCACAGACGATCCGACGGACGGGGAAGGGAAAGGGCTCGTGGCTCTCGCGCGACTCGATGACGAGCGGGAGCTCGGGGTGGGAGGGCATTGTCACCTTTCGCCGGCGTCCGAGCCCCGCGCGGTGAACGCATCGCGCCCGGCGGACGCCGACCGGGTCGGATCAGCTCGCGCGGGTCACGAGGGGCCTCGACCTCACGCCCACCCGCCGGCGAACGGGATCACCTGGCCACAGAAGAAATCCGCCTCGTCCGACGCCAGGTAGACCGCGAGGCGCGCCGATTCCTCCGCCCGCGCCAGGCGCCCGGCCGGGACGTGCTTGACCACCCGAGCGAGCGTGTCCGGGTTCGACACGATCTCCGGACCGAAGTACGTCGGGTTCTCGACGAAGTTCTGGGCGATCGCGTTCACCTGGATGCCGTGCCGCGCGACCTCGCGCCCGGCCGCCCTGGTGAGGCCGTTCGTGCCCGCTCGGGCGGCCGAGTACGCCGCGTAGTTGGGGAGTCCGGAGATCGCGACCGCGGAGGTGAAGTTGATGATCTTCCCGCGGCCCTGCCGCTTCATCGTGCGGAGTGCCGCGCGCATGCAGTAGAAGGGCTCGTCGAGGAGGTGGGCCGTCAGAGACCGCCACGCCTCGTCCGAGACCTCCTCGACCGGGCCGCCGACCGGCGGGTAGCTGGAGTTGTTGACGAGGACGTCCAGCCGCCCGAACCGGTCGATGACCGCTCGGATGACGCGGTTGGCCTCGACCGACCGCGTGAGGTCGCCGGCAACGAGCACCGCCTCGCGCCCGTACGCCATCGCGACCTCCAGCGCGGGCTTGGCCCGCCTCTCGGTCCGGTCGTGGAGCGCGAGCATCGCGCCTTCCTTGGCGAACTCCTCGGTGCACGCCGGCCCCATGAACTGGCTCACGTTGGTGATGAGGGTGACCTTCCCCGTGAGCTTCACGCGGCTATCGTACCGGCAAAGCCGGGCGCCGCGCAATCAGCGGCGCCCTGGCCCGGGATCGCGAGCCCGCGGGACCGGGTCCATGAGGGCGCCGAGGCT
>CAZDYT010000979.1:0-1718 GCA_964509395.1 uncultured bacterium | reverse complement strand
TGTCGAAGAAGACCAGGACCGGGATGGACCGGTAGCCGTTGTTCAGGAAGCAGTCCGTCAGGTCGAGGTTCTGGTCGCGGAAGAACACGCGCAGCTCGCAGCGCGGCATCGCCTCGGCGATGTGCCCGATCAGTGGCGAGTTGCGGTGGACGTCGCCGCACCAGTTCTCGGCCAGCATCAGCACGTACCGGACCTGCTCGATGCCGCTGAAGAACTTCCGCTCCTCTTCGGTCAGCCCGGACTTCTCGTAGTTGTGCTCGGTCCGGGCGCGCGTGTCGCCCATCTGCGCGAGATAGTCCTTCCAGGTCAGGCCGGTCGCAAACCGCTTCGCGTCGAGGGGGATCCTCAGCTGAGCCATGTCGTCTGTTCCTCCGCGTGATTCGTTGTTGCGGCCCGCTCGGGGCCGATCCCGGATCGCATCTTACAACCGAAGCTCGAGGACGTAGAGGCCGCCGGTGAAGCGGTCGACGGTGTAGACGATGCCGCGCTCGTCGACGAAGACGTCGTTGAGCTGGACGGCGCCCTTGGAGGACCGGCGGGGGGCCGGCGGGACGGAGAAGGCGACCTCCTCGGGGCGGAAGGGGTTGGACAGATCGAAGGCGCGGACGCCGCCGTTGAAGAAGGTGCCGACGATGATCGTCTCGGACACCCACGACCCCGGCACGGGCCGATTCTCGTGGAGGTTGTGGGCGCCGAAGCGGCCGCCGCGCCCCGCGAAGGCCGAGACGGGCGGCAGGGGACAGGTGCTGATCGGCACCGGGTTCGTCTCCTCCCGGGCGTCGAGGATCCACACGAGCTTCGGCCAGTCGGCGGCGCCGTCCGCGATCGACTCGTCGGAGACGACCAGGAGGTGGCGGTCGAAGAGAGGGAGCAGAGTGTGGGTGAAGCCCGGAAAGGGCGGGTGATAGTCCCACCGGCTGACCAGCCGCGGGCGGGTTATGTCGGAGATGTCCAGGACGACCGCGCCGCCGTCGAGGTAGCCCACGTAGGCCCGGTCGGGGCGCCGGGGATAGACGTTGGTGTTGTGGGCGCGGAAGCCGGTGTCGTACTGGGGGTGCCGCGCCGGCGGCGGCTCGGCGTCGCCGTCCCGGGTGCCGGGCAGCCACCAGCGGCCGACCTCGCGCGGCCGGGTGGGGTCGCGGACGTCCACGATCCGGTAGCACTGGTCGTCCTTGCGGTTGCGCGGCGTGAAGTCGGCCGCCCCGCCGCTCAGGTGGACGTAGTGGCCGTCCACGAACCAGAGGTGGTGGACGCCGCGCGAGGCCGGTCCCGAGGCGTCGAACATCGCCACCGACCGCGGGCGGCCGGGATCGCCGACGTCGAAGATCTCGAAGCCCGCCGGCTGCATCCCCGGGCGGCTCGTCTGGTAGGCGACGACGAGCAGGTCCCCGACGACGTCGAGGGAGTTCGACCGCATCTCGACGTGGGGCAGGTCGGTCTGGAGGACGATGGCGGGCTTCCGTGGCTCCGTCACGTCCACGGCGGTGACGTTCGTCGGCGGCGACTCGTGGGCGAGCCACAGCACGCGGCGGCCGTCCCGGGTGAGCTGGATCGCCATGCCCTCGCCGCAGTTGCCGAAGCCGCCGAGCTCGTGGTGGGCCAGCAGCTCCATGTTCCGCGCCGCCGCCGTCGTCATGGCCCCCGATTCTAGCCCAGATCGCCTCCGGGCGGGGCCCGGGAACCTTTCCACGCTCCGTCTCGTTCTACGCAAGAGCCGA
>CAZDYT010000978.1:0-1719 GCA_964509395.1 uncultured bacterium | reverse complement strand
CGACCTCCGCATGGACTACACCGCCGTCGGCCAGACCACCCACCTCGCCGCCCGCATGGAGCAGCTCGCCAGCCCCGGCAGCACCCTGCTGACCGCCGAGACGCTCCGGCTCGCGGAGGGCTACATCGCCGTGAGGCCGCTCGGGCCGGTGCCGGTCAAGGGACTGGAGACCCCGATCGAGGTCTACGAGATGACGGGGGCGGGGCCGCTCCGCTCGCGGCTCCACGCCGCCGCCGCCCGGGGCCTCACCCGCTTCGTGGGGCGGGAGCGCGAGCTCGAGCAGCTCCGCCAGGCCCTCGGCCGCGCCGGCGCCGGCCACGGTCAGGTCGTCGCCCTCATCGGCGAGCCCGGCGTCGGCAAGTCCCGCCTCGTCTGGGAGGTCACGCACTCCCACCGGACGCACGGCTGGCTCATCCTGCAAGCCGGCTCCGTCTCCTACGGGAAGGCCACCCCGTATCTGCCGGTCATCGACCTCTTGAAGGCCTACTTCAAGATCCAGGAGCGGGACGATCCGCGGGAGATCCGGGAGAAGGTCACCGGGAAGCTCCTCACGCTGGACCGGGCGTTCGAGGCGGCCCTCGCCACCTTCCTCGCCCTCCTGGACGTGCCCGTCGAGGACCCGGTGTGGCAAGCGCTCGACCCGGTCCAGCGCCGCCGGCGGACACTGGACGCCGTCAAGCGTCTCCTGCTCCGGGAATGCCAGGTCCAGCCTCTGCTCCTGGTCTTCGAGGACCTCCACTGGATCGATACGGAGACCCAGGCCCTGCTCGATAGCCTCGTCGAGAGCCTGCCCGCAGCGCGGATCCTCCTCCTCGTCAACTACCGGCCCGAGTACGAGCACCCCTGGGGGCGCAAGACCTACTACACCCAGCTCCGGCTCGACCCGCTGCCGCATGATCGCGCCGAGGAGCTGCTCGATGCCCTCCTGGGGAGGGACGCTGGCCTTCGGCCGCTCAAGCCGCTCCTGATCGAGCGGACCGAGGGGAACCCCTTCTTCCTGGAAGAGAGCGTCCGCACCCTCGTCGAGAGCCAGGTTCTGGTCGGCGAGCGCGGCGCGTACCGCCTGGTGAAGCCCGCCCACACCATTCAGGTCCCCGCCAGCGTCCAGGCGGTCCTGGCAGCCCGGATCGACCGCCCCCCGCCCGAAGAGAAGGCCCTCCTCCAGATCGCCGCCGTCATCGGGAAGGACGTGTCGTTCGCGCGCCTCCAGGCCATCGCGGAAGACCCCGAGGAGGCTCTCCGCCGGAGCCTCACGCACATCCAGGCCGCCGAGTTCCTGTACGAGGCGCGCCTCTTCCCTGATCTCGAGTACACGTTCAAGCACGCCCTCACGCACGAGGTGGCTTACGGGAGCCTGCTCCAGGACCGGCGGCGGGTGCTGCATGCCCGGATCATGGAGGCCATCGAACGACTCTATGCCGAGCGGCTGGCCGAGCAGGTCGAGCGACTGGCCCATCATGCGTTCCGGGGCGAGGCGTGGGCGAAAGCCGTCGCGTATCTCCGGCAGGCCGGCGCCAAGGCCTACGGCCACTCGGCCTACCGGCAGGCGGCGGCGTGCTGCGAACAGGCGCTGGTGGCCCTCGGCCACCTCCCCGAGAGCCGCGAGATCCTCGAACAGGCCTTCGATCTCCGGATCGACCTCCGGCATGCCTCCTTCATGCTGGGAGAATCCGGCCGGGTCCTCGAATCCCTGGCCGGAGCGGAGCCCCTGGCGACGAC
>CAZDYT010000977.1:0-1720 GCA_964509395.1 uncultured bacterium | reverse complement strand
TACCAGGCGTTCGCCGTGGCCGTCCTCAACTACCTGCCGGCCGCGCTCTTCCTCCTCGTCGTGTTCGGCCTCGCGTACCGCCGGACGGGCGAGCGGCCGATCCTGATCGGCACGCTGGGGCTCGGCGCTACGTTCGTGGCCTCGGCGGTGCAACAAGCCGGCGTGTCGCTCCATCCCGTCTACGTGAACCACAACGCCCTCTACCACCTCATCGAGGCGGGCGCCCTGTTCCTCCTCTTCCAGGGTGCCCGGCACTTCGTGGGCGCGATGGCCCGGGAGTGAGGGATCGATGCTGCTGACGCGACGGCAATTCCTCGTCGGAAGCGCGGCGCTCGCAGGATGCGCCCGGCGGGCCTCGCCGCGAAGCCCGGTCTTCGTCAACGACATCCACGCCCAGCTCACCCGGACCCCGGTCGACCGCGTGGTCCGGGTCGACTCGCTGGACGCGGTCCGGGGCGCCATCCGCGACGCCCGCGCCGCGGGGAAGGCCCTCAGCATCGCCGGGGGCCGCCACGCGATGGGCGGCCAGCAGTTCGGGGCTGGCACGGTTCTCCTGGACACGACCGGCCTCCGGCGGGTGCTGCGGTTCGATCCCGAGAGGGGCCGGATCGAGGTCGAGGCGGGCATCCAGTGGCCCGAGCTGATCGACTACCTGCTCGCGGCCCAGCGCGGCCGGGCGCCGCAGTGGGGGATCGTCCAGAAGCAGACCGGGGCCGATCGCCTGTGCCTGGGCGGCGCCCTCGCGGCGAACGTCCACGGGCGAGGGCTCCGGCTCAAGCCGGTCATCGCGGACGTCGAGTCCTTCGTGCTGGTCGACGCGGCGGGAACGCCCCGCCCGTGCAGCCGCCGTGAGAATCCGGAGCTGTTCCGGCTGGTGATCGGCGGCTACGGCCTGGTCGGCGTGATCGCGTCGGTCACCCTCCGGCTCGCCCCGCGGCGGAAGCTCCAGCGCGTGGTCGAGGTCATCGACGTGGAGCGGCTCATGCCCGCCGTCGAGCAGCGGATCGCCGACGGCTTCCTCTACGGCGACTTCCAGTACGCGACCGACACGGCGTCCGACGACTTCCTCCGGAAGGGCGTCTTCTCCTGCTACCGGCCGGTGGACGACGCGACGCCGATGCCCGCGACCCGGAAGGAGCTGTCCGTCGAGGACTGGCACCGCCTCCTCTACCTCTCTCATGCGGACAAGAAGCGGGCGTTCGAGGAGTACGCCGCCTACTACCTCTCGACGTCAGGCCAGCTCTACTGGTCCGACACGCACCAGCTGAGCGTCTACATCGACAACTACCACGAGGCGCTCGATCGGCGGCTCGGCGCCACCGAGCGCGCCACCGAGATGATCACGGAGATCTACGTCCCCCGGCCCGCGCTGGCGCGATTCCTGGCCGACGTCCGCGAGGACGTCCGCGCGCACCGCGTCGAGGTGATCTACGGGACGATCCGGCTCATCGAGCGCGACGACGAGAGTCTTCTCGCCTGGGCGCGGGCACCGTGGGCCTGCGTGATCTTCAACCTGCACGTGGTTCACACCCCGGCGGGGCTCGAGCACGCGGCGGCCGCCTTCCGCCGCCTGATCGACCTCGCGATCCGCTCCGGCGGAAGCTACTACCTCACGTACCACCGGTGGGCCACCCGCCAGCAGGTGGAGACGTGCTACCCGCAGTTCCCGGAGTTCCTCCGACTCAAGCGCCGCCACGATCCCGAGGAGCGCTTCCAGTCC
>CAZDYT010000976.1:0-1723 GCA_964509395.1 uncultured bacterium | reverse complement strand
CTTCCGCAGTTCGCCGAACTGCGAAAGGGGCTGAACGGGTGACGGAGCCCGGCGGCCGGGGGCAAGCCGGCGAAAGGCCCCGCGGCGGCCCAGGGATTCGGCGGCACTGGTTGGAAGCGCAGTCACCCGGACCCGCCCCTGCCGCGGCGTTCGTGACCGCTTCGGGACCGGTTCGGTAGAGTGCGCGAGTCGGGCGAGCGGGGGCTTGACAGGATAGTCGGCGCCCCGTACGGTTCGTATGTCTTCAGACAAGGATGACCTGGAAAGGGACGACCATGATCCCTGCCGCGTTCGAGTACCACGTTCCGACCTCGATTGGTGAAGTCACCACCCTGCTCGCCCGGTACGGGGACGACGCGAAAGTCCTCTCGGGCGGTCAGAGTCTCATCCCGATGATGAAGCTGAGGCTCGCCACGCCGCGGCATCTCGTCGACATCAACCGGGTCCCGGACCTCGCGTATATCCGGGAGGCGGAGGGTGTCCTGACGATCGGCGCGCTTACCCGGGAATCGGATCTCGAAGAGTCCGACCTCATTCGAACGCGCTATCCGATCCTCTTCGACACCAGCCGGGTCGTCGCCGACCCCCTGGTGCGGAACCTCGCGACGGTCTGCGGCAACCTGGCGCACGCGGATCCCGCCAACGACCACCCCGCGACGATGTTGGCCCTCGGGGCCGAGGTGCTGGCCGTCGGGCCGAAGGGGGCGCGGCGCATTCCGGTCGGCGCGTTCGTCACCGGCCCCTTCACGACGGCGCTCGAGGCGGGCGAAATCCTCGTCGAAATCCGCATCCCGATCCCGCCTCCCCGGAGCGGCGGCGCGTACGTGAAGCTGGAGCGCAAGGTGGGAGACTTCGCGACCGCCGCGGTCGCGACCCAGGTGACCCTGGGCCCGGACGGAACCTGCGCGCGGGCGGGCATCGGCCTGACCAACGTCGGCCCGACGCCGATCGAGGCCAAGAAGGCCGAAGGGTTTCTCAAGGGCAAGCGGCTCGATGAGGAGACCGTGAAGCAGGCGGCCCAGCTGGCGGCCGAGGAGGCCCGGCCGATCGCGGATCTCCGGGGGCCGGTCGAGTACAAGCGGGATCTCGTGAGGGTGTTGACGGTCCGCGCGCTCCGGAAGGCGCTGGAGCGCGCCGGCGGGGGGAGGTGAGGCCGATGCTCGTCCAGGTCGCGATCAACGGGGAGAAGCGGGACGCCGAGGTGGAGCCGCGCCTCCTGCTCGTGCACCTGATCCGGGACGTGTTCCGGCTGACCGGGACCCACATCGGGTGCGATACCACCCATTGCGGAGCCTGCACCGTCCTCCTCGAGGGGCGCCCCGTCAAGTCCTGTACGGTCTTCGCCGTCCAGGCTCACGGCAAGGAGATCATGACGGTCGAAGGGCTCGAGCAGGACGGGACGCTCCATCCGGTCCAGGAGGGGTTCTGGCACGAGCACGGCCTCCAGTGCGGCTTCTGCACGCCCGGGATGCTCATGACCAGCTACGCGCTCCTCAAGACGCATCCCCACCCCGCCGAGGAGGAGATCCGGTGGGCCATCTCCGGAAACCTCTGCCGGTGCACCGGCTACGTGAACATCGTGAAGGCCATCCAGTACGCAGCCGCCAAGCTGCGGGACGGAGGGGCATGATGCCGCCCAGGACGTCGCCCGAGAGCGGGGGAATGGCGGACACGGTGCAGCGCCCGGAGGACCCGCCCTTCATCCGGGCGAAGCGGACCTCCG
>CAZDYT010000975.1:0-1727 GCA_964509395.1 uncultured bacterium | reverse complement strand
GGCGTGTTCCCTGGCGTTTGTTTGTTTGGTGGGGTTTTGTTGGGTGTTGGTGGTGGACCCCCCCTCCGAGGATCTAGACGCGGACGGGGGTGAACTCGGTCGTGTAGAGGTCCTGGGTCGGCAGCCGCTGCTTCTGGGCCTTGAGTTCCACCAGCGTGGTCTGCATGACGTCGATGGCCTCCACGTTGATGGCGCCGTCCTTGGAGAGGAGCGGCCCCGAGATCTGGTGCGCCCGCGCGATGGCCTCCTCCGACCACCCGAGGGTCTTCGCCGCGATGGGGGCCGCCTCCTTCGGGGATTCGCGGAGGAGCTTCGAGCCCATGAAGAACCCCTTCAGGGCATGGGCGATGGCGTCCTTGTTTCCTCTGATGTAGTCGTCGGTGCAGTAGCACGACTGGCTGATCCACTTCGGCGTCACGCTGTCGAGCCGGAGCAGGATCTTCGACTTCCCCTGGAGCTCCATCACCGCGCCGCCGTCGCCCCAGACGTAGGCGTGGATCTCCCCGCGGGTGAGCGCGGCGAGCTGGGCGTCGAGGCCTCCCAGCCCGACGATCTTCACGTCGCGCTCCGGGTCCCACCCCTGCTGCCTGGCGAGCATGACCGCGAAGACCCACGTGGTGGCCCCGATGCGCGTGACGCCGATCGACTTCCCCTTGAGGTCGGCGAGCTTCGTGATGCCGAGCGCCACGTTGAGGGTGAAGTGGTTGCTGTCGACGGTGGTGGCCACATACCGGATCGGCACCCCCTCGGCGCGGAACACCGGAACGTCGGTGCTGCCGGTGACCCCGATCTGGATCTGGTTGGCCAGGACCGCCTTCACCAGA
Source organism: uncultured bacterium (assembly GCA_964509395.1). Taxonomy (GTDB): domain Bacteria; phylum Methylomirabilota; class Methylomirabilia; order Rokubacteriales; family DASRDR01; genus CAZDYT01. The sequence goes on along the minus strand of CAZDYT010000975.1, from coordinate 903 downwards.
TCCGGCCCGCCGCGGAACGGCTGGAACTCCACGGCGACGCCCTGGGCCTTGAAGTAGCCCTTCTCGAGGCCGACGACGATGGGGGCGACGAGCGAGTAGTCCCCGAGCACCGCCGTGCCGATCTTGACGGTCGGCATCTGCGCCTGGGCGAGGCGCCCGCGGCCCGCCACCCCCGTACTGGCGACGAGCCCGCCGGCTGTCAGGCGGAAGAACTGGCGCCGGGAAGTGACCATGACGCTGGCTCCTTTCGCGAGGGGTCGGGGAGGAGCGCCGCCCGAGGGCGCGCGGTTGGGATGATAGCCGGGGCTCGAGGGGCTGTCAATCGCGGGAAAGCCGCGCCTGATGCGGGTCCGCGCGTTTGACACCCCCTACCCGGCATGCTAGCGTCAAACGACGATGGTCAGAGCCCTCGCCAGTCGCTTGCGTCGCGCCGAGGGCGAGCTTGAGCGCGCCTATACCGGCCCGGCCGCGGAGTGGCCCGAGCGCCGGCGCCGGCTCCGGCTCGACCTCTTCCGCGAGCTCCTCGCCGCGGCGTACGCCGAGCTCCGGAGCCGTCACGCCGGGGGCGCCTCCGGCGAGGAGAGCGTCCGGGGCCACGCCGCCTTCATGGACGGCTTTCTGCGGCTCCTCTTCCAGCTCGCCGGCCGCGAGGTACGCGGGAGCGACCGGCCCCGCACGCCGCTGGTGCTCGTGGCACTCGGCGGCTACGGGCGCGGCGAGCTGCACCCGTCCTCCGACCTCGACCTCATGCTGATCCATGAGAGGGAGGTCACGCCGTACGTCCAGCGGATGGCGCAGGAGATCCTGTACACGCTCTGGGATCTGGGCCTCCGCGTGGGCCACGCCTGCCGCTCCCTCGCGGACTGCCTCGCGCTCGCGCGCACCGATCTCCCGAGCCGGACC